>JAOUEZ010000001.1 GCA_029858465.1 Thermoplasmata archaeon
GAAAAGCAACACCTATCTTGTGCTCGAGAGAATAAAGGAAGATCCGAAAGTGCAGTTCTGATTTTTCTCGTCGGATCTTCAGCTTTTTTCGATACCATGCAGGGTCGCATCGATGATGTCCAAAGCACAATCGAGGGTCTCGGTATCCATCAACATCGACGGATGAAGCCGAATCACATTGCCGTGCAGGCCTGCGCTCAGAATGACCAAGCCTTTCTTTGCGCATGAGCTGACTATTTTCCTCGTTTCTTCCTTTGCTGGCTCTTTGGTTTTTCTGTCCTTTACAAGCTCGATCGCCATCAGGAGGCCGAGTCCCCTAACATCTCCGATCATAGTGTGTCGGCTCTGCATATCGTGCAATCTGTCGGCTATTCGCTCGTTCATACCGGGCACTCTATTCAGATTCTTCTGCACCAAGTCGACAACTGTTAGGGCGGCTGCGCATGACATCGGGTTCCCGCCGAAAGTCGTCCCCAGGCCTCCTTTGGGAGGTGAGTCCATTATCTCCGCTCTTCCGGTAACGGCTCCAAGCGGAAGCCCGCCACCGAGCGCTTTTCCGGTAAGAATCATGTCGGGTTCCAGATCAAAATGTTCGGCGCAAAACATCTTCCCGGTCCTTCCAAGGCCTGTCTGAATCTCGTCATCTATCAATACTATTGAGTGTTCATTACAAAGGTCCCGAACGCCTCTGATGAAATCGGCTGGGGGCACTATGAATCCCCCCTCGCCCTGCATCGTCTCCAGGATCAATGATCCGATGACATCCTTGTTCTCTGGAGAAGAAACGATTTTCCTCAGTGCGTAAAGACATTCCAGCGAACATGAATCCCGCTCGCGCCCGAACGGACAGCGATAACAGTAGGCATATTCTGCGTGAATGACCTCCTTGGGAAAAGGCTCGAACCCCTTCTTGTAGGGAACATCCTTTCCGGTGAGAGCCAGCGAAAACATAGTTCTCCCGTGAAATGAATTCACAAACGACACGATTCCTGGGCGCTTAGTGAAAAACCTTGCGATTTTCACGGAATTCTCGACGGCCTCGGCACCAGAATTGTTCAGAAAACTATGCTTAGAAAAATCTCCTGGCGTTATCATCGCAAGTTTTTCCGCCAATCTCACATATTCTTCGAAATGGACGACCCCGAAGCAGAGGTGCATGTATCTTTCGAGTTGCCGCTGCAGCGCAACTACAATCTCCTCGTGAAGGTTTCCCAGAACATTCACGCCAATCCCGCTTGCCATGTCGATGAACTTGTTCCCGTCGACATCTCGCAGATAGGAGCCCTCAGCTTTCTCAATGAATGCGGGACAGACGATTCCCAATGCGCGAGTCACGTACTCGTCCCTCAATTTCTGAAGTTCCGCCGATTTCTTTCCGGGAAGCTCGTCGATAGGTTCGACCGACCTGCTCAAGTTCTTACCCCTCGAGGATTGACATCAAACGCAAAGGGGAAGTGATTATCGTATCTTCATGGTTTTCTCGAGAAAAGCGCACATCCAGAATGTCATCATATGGGCTCTTGTAATTACAAAGCTTTATTTATATCACCTCTTTATAGGGAGATTTGGTGATTATTTGCAGAAGCCCTTGGCAGTCCTGAACAAATCAATCAACCAACAGGTCATCGTCGAGCTCAAAGCCAAACGATCGTACAGAGGGATCCTCGAGGGTTACGATCCGCACATGAACATTGTTCTAAAGAATGCTGAGGAAGTGTTTGAGGGTAATGTCATACGGAAATTGGAATCAACAATAGTCCGTGGAGACAACATCATTTACATATCACCGTGAAATAAGTGAGGGGATCTTTTGAGCAAGGGCACGCCCTCGATGGGGAAAAAATCGTCAAAGAAGTCTCACATCATTTGCAGGAGATGCGGTAAGCACGCATTCCATGTCAGGAGAGGGATATGTGCAAGCTGCGGCTACGGCAAGACCTCCAGAATGAGAAATTACAATTGGGCGAAATCCAAGAAATAGTACGGGAGTGTCATGAAAAAATGTGGCATGTCCCAAAAATAAGAGAAGCATGCGGCGTAATCGGGATGTGCTCACCTGGTTCTGTGTCGGATTATTTATATTTTGGACTCAGAATACTACAGCATAGAGGGCAGGAGTCCGCGGGAATATCAGTTTTTGAAGATGGAAAGCACACCATAGTCAAGGGCATGGGACTTGTCCATCAGGTGATGGACAAGGATCGTCTCGGACACTTGAAGAGCAACAAGGGGATCGGGCATGTCAGGTACTCAACCTTCGGCGTCTCCGCGCTCCAGAACGTCCAACCATTCGTAGTTCAGACCACCCATGGAGAGGTCTCTCTTGGGCATAACGGAGAGATAATCAATGCCGAGGCGCTAAGGACTGACCTCAAGAAGAAGGGATGGGCGTTCATGACATCCTCCGATTCGGAGATAATCGTCAGATTGCTTGCCAACGAACTGAGCACACATGGTGACCCGGTAAAAGCTATCAAGAATCTGATGGGAATAATTGTGGGATCATATTCGCTCGTTGTGATGATAGGAGACCGCGTGTTCGGAGTGAGGGACCCCTATGCGATCCGCCCTCTTTGTCTTGGCAGGCTGAACGACGGTTGGGCCGTGGCCTCGGAGAGCGTCGTCTTCGACAATCTGGATGGCGAATTTGTCAGGGATGTGGAGGGGGGAGAAATTGTCGAGGTCGCTTGTGATGGCCCCAAATCATGGAAATATCCGTCCCCGAAGGAGAAGGCTCATTGTATGTTCGAATGGGTATATTTCGCGAGACCTGACTCGATAATCGAGGGGGGACTTGTATACGAGGTCAGAAAGAGGATAGGTAGCAAGCTCGCAAAGGAACATCCCGTTGACGCAGATGTTGTCATCCCGATACCCGACTCTGGACGAGCTCATGCTCTCGGATTCTCGGAGGTGTCCGGAATACCCTACCGGGAAGGACTGATGAAGAACCGATACGTCGAGAGAACATTCATAATGCCGGATCAGAGGGAGAGAGAGACCGGCGTCATGCTTAAGTTGAACGCGATCAAAAGCGAGGTAATCGACAAGAAAGTGGTCCTGCTAGATGACAGCATAATCAGAGGGACCACCATGAAGCAAATAGTGCAGATCCTGAGGAAAGCCGGCGCAAAGGAGATTCATGTCAGGATAGGATCGCCACCTGTAACCGCGCCTTGCTATCTTGGAATTGATATGAAGACTCGGCATCAATTCGTTGCGCTGAACAGAACTGTTGAAGAGATTGCCAATGTCATAACTGCTGACAGCATAGGATATCTGAGCCTGAATGGACTCATAGAATGCATTGGTGTAGGTGACAACAATCTCTGCATCGGATGCCTTACCGGAGAATATCCAATACCGATCGAGGGGGAGAGGGTAAGGTTCCAGAAGAAAATCGATGCATTCTAATCAATTTTATATATAATTCCCCGCCTTCGGCGAATTGCCTCGCAACATATGGGCCGATAGATCAGCGGAAGATCGCTCGCTTGGCATGCGAGAGGTCAGGGGTTCAAATCCCCTTCGGTCCATTTTACATAATTTTCATTCATGGAGGAGTTTATCAGTCGAACTTATTCATCAAATTGCGATGGCGAAAAACCATGATTGGCGATTTTACTGAGAATCTCTGTTGATAATGAAAAAACAAAATATATAGTGCTAAAGAATAAACAATGTCGAATTATCATAAACCATCGATTGTGTCTTTAATTGTAATAATCTAGTAAGGTGCAAGGTTGACCGAGATATCTAATAATTACGCTGAGGCTAGAAGATACCTCAAGAACAAATATCAACACGTCCCCACAGATACAAAAGAAAGAATCCTCTCCGACATTTCAAAATTTCAAGAATCGATAGCATTTGAGGCACCGCATTTGGATAAAATTCTTGACGAGCTAGCAAGATTGATTTACCGTAATTTTGAATTTAAAGAGGTCTGCATAGGTCTTATTGATCTGAACGACAAGTCACTGAGATATAGAATTTTTATCGGCTTGCATGAAGAGGCTAAAAAGAACTTGAGGATGTGCAAATACACCCAGACTGAGTTTTTAGATGAGAAAAAGCATCCAGGTATATGGATTTCAAAATTAACGAAATTCTTCATATCCGGAGAGGCGGAATACGAGCAATGGGAAAGGTCTTGTTTCAACCGACCATTAATCTTGATCGGTAAACGTGACTTAATGGATGCTGATATAGAAGGCGACTATATCGATGTGCATATTTTTGGAAAAGATAAGAGATTATTGGGATGGATCGAGCTTTCAAATACGAGGACGGGAAAAATCCCTGAGCCAGAAACAATTCGATGGATTGAAATTCTTGCCGGAACGATGTCGCCCATTATCCAATCCCATCTGATGAAAAAATTGAAGAGTTGACGTTGGAAATCCAAGTCACGATTCTTATTGATTAGTCAACGGTTGCTCTTTTCATTTCAGTTGCATGCTCTTCTATTCTTGACAATCTCTCCTCATTGCTTAGAGTATAATCTGAGTAAATCGAAATAAGTTTTGACCCTTCGATTACTGCGTCAACGCCTATGGCCCGAATCTGGCGGACATGATCAGGAGAGGAAATTCCGAACCCGACGGCTAATGGACATGTTCGGATTGAAGCAACTCTTCTGAGAAAATCGATCGACTGTTTTGATAAATTATCCCTTGCGCCCGTAGTGCCAGAAACCGATACTGCATAAACGAAGCCAGTTGATTTAGAAAATATTTCCATCATCCGTGCTTCGCAAGTGTTCGGTGCAATGAGTCTGATGACATCCATCCCATGTTTCTTGACTATCTCATCAAGTTCTTCCGATTCTTCAATAGGCATGTCGACTAATAATATGCCGTCAGCTCCACTTTCAGCTGATTTTTTACAGAACTCATTTCCCCCAATGCGAATTATTGGATTCAAATAGGACATCACAATTATCGGGATATCAATACCTGAGGCTCTTGTCTTCTTTATAAGATTAAAAATATCGTTTACCTTGAATCCACCTTTGAGAGATCTCATCATTGCATTCTGTATAACAGGACCATCAGCGATTGGATCAGAGAAGGGCAACCCGATTTCAAGAATATCTGCCCCTGAGGAGGATAGCGCTTCGATCAGACTCATCGAAAAATCAATATCAGGATCTCCAGCGCAGATGTAGGGAATATAAGCTGCTGAGCCGGCTTCTTTTAACCTCGTGAAAGCCTCGGAAATCCTGCTCAGAAATATCCCTCCATTTGGGCCACTTCTGCAACGTCCTTGTCTCCCCGCCCAGACAGATTGACGATGATGACCTCATTTTGATTTTGTCTGGCATGCTCCACTGCATATGCGACCGCATGCGCGCTCTCGAGAGCAGGGATGATCCCTTCGGTTTCTGAGAGAAGATGAAATGCGAAGAGAGCTTTCGAATCATCTACTGCGACATAAGTTGCTCTTCCCAATCTGCTTAGATAGGGATGCTCTGGTCCGACAGCGGGATAATCCAGACCTGCGGCCACAGAATGGGTTTCCAATATCTGGCCGTCGTCATCCTGAAGTATCAGTGTCCTCGCCCCATGCAGAACACCCTCTGCTCCTGCTACTACGCTAGCGGAGTGTTTGCCTGAGTGAACTCCATTTCCTCCAGCTTCTACGCCGAACATTTTGACATCCTTATCTTCTAAGAAGGGATGGAAAAGCCCAATCGCATTGCTCCCTCCTCCGACACAGGCTATCAGGGAGTCTGGCAGTCGTCCAGTATCTGCGAGTATCTGCGCCTTTGTCTCCCTTCCAATCACGGATTGAAAATCTCGTACCATCGCAGGATATGGATGGGGACCGACAACGCTGCCAATCAAGTAATGTGTATGATCGCTCGAGGCCGCATAATCTCTGAGTGCTTCATTGATTGCATCTTTGAGAGTCTTAGAACCATTTTTAACGGTGATGACTTTGGTCCCAAGAAGATTCATCCTGTAACAATTCAGCTTCTGCCGCTCGACATCGACCTCGCCCATATAAACCTCGCATTCAAGGCCCAACAAGGCACATGCGGTCGCAGCAGCGACGCCGTGTTGTCCCGCACCTGTTTCTGCAATCACTCTTGTCTTTCCCATTTTCTTTGCTAGAAGTGCCTGTCCAAGAGCGTTATTTATCTTGTGAGAGCCCGTGTGTGCCAGGTCCTCGCGCTTGAGATAAATCCTTCCTCCGAATTTCTCGGATAATCTCTTGGCGAAATAGAGAGGAGTTGGTCTACCAGCATATCTAGAAAGAAGAGCGGATAGCTCCATGTTGAATTCATTGTCATTCTTCAATCTATCATAGCTAGATGACAGCTCCTTGAGAGCATGGACCAATATCTCCGGAACGAAGAATCCGCCGAATTCTCCGAAATATCCCTTGCGATTCACTGCTTGCACCTCCTTATGAATTCGGCAACAAGCGCAGGATCCTTCATTCCAAGCTTTCGCTCTACACCCGAGGAAACGTCTAGGGCATACGGCTTCAATTTCTTCGCCGTATGCAAGTTTTCGGGATTCAGGCCGCCAGCAATAATCACCCTAGAACAGCAGTCAAAGGGAATCTTGCTATAATCATACGATTTTCCCTGGCCAGGCATGCCGCTCTCAAAAAGGAGGGCATCCGCTGAATCTGCATATCGTATCGCATCCGCCCTTACAGGAAGAATCGCTCGGATGGTTTTGATGCCGTGAGCTCGGACAACTGTGATTTCTTTTGGAGAAAGAGAATACAACTGGATTGTGTCTACATTGCATCTCTTGACGAGATCTACCGCCTCATCGGCAGTCTTGGGCGCACAGACGAGCACTTTTGTCGTCATGGGTCCTAATTTCGAGCATATTTTCTCGATGGATTCGATGGGTATGCTTCGGCTTCTCATCGGAAAATGAACGAAGCCCAATGCATCGGCACCGAGGGATTCGCATAGAAGGGCATCGTGTTCGTTCATGATCCCACAAATCTTAACTTTCAATTCAGATTGCCCCCGCGCAAGCTGTCATTTCCTTTACGGTCTTATTTGGATTACTAGCTTTCATGAAATAAGAGCCGATCAGGACTGCATCGAAATCTCGAAACATCTCAAGATCCTTTGGAGATTTGACTCCGCTCTCGGCGATGACAATCTTATCATCGGCGATTTTACTCCTCAATGCAGGCAGTCTCAAGAGATCAACATCGAGATTGCCGAGATTTCTCGAATTAATCCCGATAAGCCTAACCTTCGAATAAGAATCACAGGACATTATCTTCTGCAAATCATTCTCATCATGAATTTCAAGTACTGGCTCTATGTTGATATCGAACGATTTTTCAATCATTGATTGCAGAGCGTTTTTGGATAAAGCTTTAGCAATCAGAAGCACGGAATCGGCCCCAATCTCTTTCGCAATTTTCAATTGCTGTTCTGAGATTACAATATCTTTGAAGAGCATTGGAAGTGAGATTCTATTTCGAAATAATGAGAAGAGATCTGTACTCCCGGAGAAGAAATTCGATTCGACAAGAACCGAGACACCGGCCAAGCCTGACGAGGAATATACATCCGCCATCATTTCTGGCAGCGGTGCTGGACACAGGTAGGAAGATGATGGAGATCGGGGTTTGTATTCTCCAATTACAGCGATTCCCTCGGAAGATTCGATGGAATCAGAGAGAGTGATGTTTGACTTTGGCAGTTTTTGGATAACCTTATTCTCACAATTCGGTAGCTGCCTGATGCGATCAAGAGCGAGAACTGTGAGAACATTTGGGTTTCTGATAAGTTCCTGATTGAGATTATCAAGAAGTCTCTTGCCATCTTCACTCTTTAGAATGTCTTCGATTAGAGCCCTTGCAATCTCAGCGCTTCTTTTGCACAATATCTCAGGCAGGATTTTTCTATTTGTGAGAGTTACTGGCTCAATTGCGATTTGCACCTTCATCTCAATCTCTCTAACGATCGAAGAGTAATTTTCAAGTTGTTTCATCGCGCGCCTTTCCATTAGAGCTTTTGAGGCAATCTTGACAGCACTCTCGAGATTTTCTGCTTGCCCTGAGATGTATAACGCGGCACCCGCATTCAATGAAACAATGTCGTGCCGCGGGGATTTTTCGCCATTTAAAATGCGCAGAGCTATTCGAGCATTTTCTGCCGGATCTCCGCCTCGGACCGAATCTATATCCGCGGAATTGAATCCGAACATCTCGGGCTCGATCGAGTATTCGACCACCTCATGATCGCTCAACTCGACTATCTGCGACTTCCCTTGGATGGATATTTCATCCATGCCCTGTCCATTAACTAACATAATTCTTTTCGCACCCAGTTTTTCGAGTACGCTTACCATTTTAGATGCGAGAGAGAAATCGTACACGCCTATCAGTTGATTCTTGACGCATGCAGGATTAGTCATCGGGCCGAGTATATTGAAAAACGTCCTTACGCCAATCTCTCGCCGCGGGACGCTCACATTCTTCATCGAGCTGTGAAATATTGGGGCGAACATGAATCCGAAATTGGCCTCCCTCAGGCATCTCTCGACAGCTGCCGAGTCGAAATCATACGGCATTCCCAGAGCATCAAGAAGATCTGCAGACCCGGATCTGCTCGATACTGATTTGTTACCATGTTTTGCCACCGGGACGCCGCATGCCGCCACGACGAAAGAAGAGACCGTGCTAATGTTGAATGTGTGAAGTCCATCTCCTCCAGTTCCGCAAAGATCTACCGCGCATTCGTCTGCCCTGATCTTCGTAGATCGCTCACGCATCGCTGTCGCGAAACCGAGCAATTCCTCCTCAGTCTCTCCCTTCATCCTCATCGCGGTGATGAATGAGGCAATCTGACTGCTGGTCGCCAAGCCGCTCATCATCTCATCCATTACGCTTCTTGCCATTGAGAGACTGATGGGGTTTCCTTCAACAACTTGCTGAATTGCCTCGCGAATCATCGCTTGCACATCCTCAGAAAATTGGAAAGGATCGTCTTGCCATGAGATGTCATCACCGACTCTGGATGGAACTGAACCCCGTAGATGTCCTCGCCGTCAGCCCTCAGAGCCATGATCTCGGCTTCGTCAGATTCGGCCAAGATTCTCAGTGATGAAGGGAGAGAGTCCCTATCAACTATCAGAGAATGATAGCGGGTCGCAATGAAATTCTCAGGCACTCCCTCGAACAGAGGATCGTGAGTATGAGTAATCCTGCTGACCTTTCCGTGAACAACCTGTCTCGCCCTGATGATCGAGCCGCCCCTGACATGCGCTATCGCCTGATGACCCAGGCAAACTCCCAAAACGGGCCGGCCAAAGCCATTGTTTCTCAAAATATCAAGGGAGCGGTTTGTGCTCCTCGGATGCCCGGGTCCTGGCGAGATCACGAACCCGTCTGCATCTTTCTGACATGTCTCTATCTCTGGAGAATCGTTTCTGTGAACGGTCACCTCGGCGCCGAGCTCCTGGAGATATTGGGCGATGTTGTAGACGAAGGAGTCGTAATTGTCGATGAGCAAGATCTTACTCATTTATCCTGTCCCTCCTGGAGCGATCTGATTGCCTGGAGCATCGCGCCCATCTTGTGCTCCGTTTCCTGAAATTCTCGTTGCGGAACGGAATCCGCGACTATGCCCGCACCTGCCTGAATGCTTGCTTTGTTTCCGGTCACTGAGATAGATCGAATTGTTATCGCGAAATCCATGTTCCCGGTGAAATCGAAATATCCGACCGCGCCCGCGTATGGGCCGCGGGGTGATTTTTCCAATTCGGAAATTATCTGCATCGCTCGTATTTTGGGAGCGCCGGTGACCGTGCCCGCCGGAAAACAGGATCGCAAAGCGTCAAACCCGTCATAATTGGGGTGAATCTCGCTCTCGACATTGCTCACAATATGTTGAACATGGGAATATTTCTCCACTGACATGAGCTCTGTGACCTTCACACTGCCGCTCTTAGAGACCCTCCCCATATCATTTCTATGAAGGTCCACGAGCATCAAATGCTCCGCCCGCTCCTTCTCATCGAGGAGCATGTCGAGCTTCAGCTTCTCGTCCTCTTCGATATCTGGGGATCTCGGCCTTGTTCCAGCCAAAGGCCTCGTTATGAGCTTGTTCCCCTCGAGCCGGACAAGCATTTCTGGCGAGGAACCCAGGAGATGAACATCGTCGAAGTCGAGATAGAAAAGATATGGTGATGGATTGAGCGCTCGAAGAGCCTTGTACATTTCTACAGGGTCGCCTTTAATCTTGAAATCTGTCTTCCTGGACAGGACAACCTGGAATATCTCGCCGTCAAGGATGCTCTCCTTGGCGGTCATCACCATTTTTTCGAATTCGTCCTGATCAATGTTTGTCCTGCTCTCGCCTATGCTGATGCCCGAGGATTCTATCGGCCGGACTTTTTTCAAAGCTTCTCTGAGATCTGAAAGCTTGCCGTGCGAGATTAGAAAGGTGCGAGAGTTCAGATGATCGATGCAGACCAAATGCTTAGGAACGATGAATACCGCATCAGGAAGCTGGCCATTGATCGATTCAGGCTCCTTGATGCGCTCGAAATGTTTCACCATGCCATAGCCGAGATATCCTACTGCCCCTCCTGAGAAGGGAGCTATCTCGGATGCCCCGCATTTTATTGATTTGAAATACTCCTGCAGAACTGCGTATGGATTCCCCGTTTTGACAACCTCATCATCAATCTCCACCAATTGATCTCTGGCTCTGAATTTGGAGATTGGCGCGACACCGATGAATGAATATCTCGCCGTCTTTCTCGTTCCTTCAACTGATTCAAGGAGGAATGATTCTCCAGGAAATTCCTCTCGAAGGCATGAAAAAATCGATACTGGGTCGTGTTTCATCTCGCTTTCAATTGATACGCTCATCATTAGTGGCTGTTGAGCGGCTTGTTCCGCGCCCGTTTCGGCGCCAAAGTAAATCCCTGCCATTGTCCACGAGAATAGTTGATGCTTGATGTACTATTTATATCTTTATTGTACAAATATGTTCTAAATTGACCAAAATATTGTTGAGAAAGGCGGTCGCGACTCATCATTGGAGATGATATCAGAAACACAAAGAACAGTTTAACAATATAGGTATAGGAATAATATCGGCATCTTTCGCTCGCTCAAAGGGACATGTCGATAATGTTGGTCGATCAAATGGGCAATTACATTATCTATCTTGGAGAAAGTGGCTCCGATCTGAAGAAATTCGGGGGGAAAGCCGCCAATCTAACAATACTCGCTTCCTCGGGATTCGCTGTTCCCCCAGGAATAGTTGTAAATGTGAGTGCCTATGAAAAATTCATTGAGGACAATAGCCTCGGAGAAGAGATAGGAAAATGCCTCGAAAATTCTAATTTGACAAATGATTCACACCTTGAGAATTGCTCCAAAACAATACAGAACATGATCCTCTCCGGAAAATTCGACCCTCAGATCTCCAACGAACTGAGGGATGCAATTCGAAGAATCGGCGAGGACAACACATGGGCGGTGAGATCATCCGCATTCGCCGAGGACATGCCGGGAGCGTCATTTGCTGGCCAGCAGGACTCTTACCTCGGTGTGGCGACCGATGATATCGAGGAATACATAAAGAAGTGCTGGGCATCCTACTGGAATATAAGGGCGATCACCTATCGCCTGGATTCTGACATCCCTCATCTCGAAGGGGGAATGGCTGTATTAATCCAGAAGATGGTCGATGCGATATCCTCAGGCGTCGTCTTCACCATCGATCCCGTCAAGAGAAACAAGGATCGGATGATCATTGAATCGAGCTGGGGGCTTGGAGAGGCAATAGTATCGGGCAAGGTTGTTCCCGACAGGTTCACAATCGACAAGACCACCTCGGAAATCGTTCTCAGAGAGATAAGCAAGAAGACAAAGGGCGTATTCCTTTCGAAAATTGGGAGTACCGAATCTGAGATTGAGACGGCCCGTCGGAATGCCCCATCTATAAACGACCAAAATATCCGAAATCTTGCCTCATTGGGAGCGATAATAGAGGAAGAATTCGGAGCACCTCAGGACATAGAATGGGCGATCGACAAGGAGAGGATTTGGATCCTGCAGTCGAGGCCCGTGACTACGGTCAAGGCGGGGGATGAGACTCTTTGGACAAGGGGATACGGTGATGATTATTGGTCGGAGGTAGCCTCTCCGCTATCATTCTCATTGCTCGGTCATTATCTTACTGAGTACGTTAATCGTGAAGGGTCAAAGGTGATGGGGTACAAAAATCTCACCGACAAGGATCTTCTGATTGTGCACAAGGCGCACGTCTATTTCAACAGCTCAGTCCTGGAAGAGGTATTCACATACAATCCGAGATTCTCGAGAACAAAGGAGCTTCTGAGCTATTTCCCCATGAGGGATCAGGAGCGAATCGCAAGCGCGAAGACAAGGATTCTTTCAAGATTAATGGCTGAATTCAGAATTGCACTATTCGATCCAGATGGAATAATGCTGAGAACGGACAAGGCATACAAAGAATGGTCTCAGAAATATCTTGAGGAGATGAAGACTTTTGATTCTCTCAATCTCACGAAGCTGACGGATGAGCAACTGCACAGTGAATTCCTCAAAATGGAAAAGATGTACATCAAGCACTACAGACTGATAAGATACGGGATGGTCACTCACAGCATCGGCACCAACCTCATTATCAAGAGGTGGCTGACAGACTGGTTGAACGATCGATCTGGGGCAATATACTCAAAGCTCATCTCGGGCTTGCGCGGGAACAAAACTATAGAGACTAATATCGCAATCTCAAAACTTGCGAATGCGGCTCGAGACAACCTTCTGGTTGTCTCAAAAATTGATAAAACATCATCGAATGATTTCCTGCAGTTGATCAGATCGGATCCGGATTATTATGATTTCAACAAGCAGCTCGAAGAATTTCTGAGAGAGTATGGCCACAGGTCTCACACCAGAGAGACTTTCTATCCAAGATGGGTGGACGACCCAACTTTGGTCATAGATATGGTTAGGACGCTGATGGCCTCGGGGAAAATCGATCTTGAGGAACTCGAGAGGAGGAGGATTCAGGAGAGGATTGAAACCGAAAAAGAGATTTTCCAGAGACTTTCGAAGATGAAATATGGTTTCTTCCGGAAGACCATCTTTAAAATGGTTCTGAATCTGGCTCAGACATATCTGATGTTCCGGGAGAACCAACGATTCTTCTTCGACCATCAGGTCTACAGATGGAGACGACTTTTCATGGAATATGGAAGAAGATTTGCCGAAAGAAAGTTGATTGAGGCTCAGGATTGCATTTTTTTCCTGTCGAAAGAGGAAATCTTCAAAAGCGCACGAACTGGAAAGCCTTTGGATAGACAACTTTTAAAAGATAGAAGGAAGGAATTCGAGGCGTACAAGGGGGTCTTGCCGCCAAAATTCTTGCAGGGCGGAGTGGAATTCGATGATCCCATCATCGATTCCGAGGATGCAATAAAGATTACAGGGACACCCTCTAGCCCGGGAATCGTCACCAGCAGAATCAGAGTGATTGATTCAATCGAGCATCTTCCGGATATAAGGGATAAAGAGATACTCGTGACATCCAACACCGATCCTGGCTGGACCGCGATATTTTCCAAACTCAGCGGCCTGATAACAGAAACAGGAGGGATCCTATCTCATGGCGCAGTCGTATCAAGAGAATACGGGATACCTGCAGTCACCGCTGTGAAGAATGCGACGAATATATTGAAAACAGGCCAGGAGGTCACTCTTGATGGAAATGACGGCGTAGTGCTAATCAAGGCGGAAATGAAAGACACAGATATTTTCCACGAGTTCAAGAACCATCCGAATTGGAACGAGAGCTACTATTTCAATTTCTATGACCGGACATCTGATATTTACGGATTTATGAGGATTGGACTTAATCCGAAGATAGAGATGAAAAACGTCTTCTGCTTCTTCATAATGCCTGATGGAAAAATGATAGGGATAAAGGAAAGCACCCCGGATAGAGACAAAACATTGTCTATTAAAGGCTTGAATTTTGAAAAGCTGGTTCCGGAAAAGAAATGGAAGTTGAGATGCTCGAGCACAATGACCGGTGCTTTCACAGAAAAAGTCGAATTTGATCTCGATTTTGAATCATTAAATGATATTTTTGATTATAGAGAGGCAGTGACATCCGCAGGAAGGATGATGTCGAAAGATATCGCATCAGAACATCTTGAGCAATTTGGCAAGATACAAGGAAGATTGAAAATCGGAGAGAAAGTCTATTCGATAGATGCATTAGGAGAGAGGGATCACTCATGGGGAATAAGGGATTGGATCGCCCCAAAACTCTGGTTCTGGCTGAATGCTCATTTTTCCGAGGTACTATCAGTGAACATTACGAAACTTGTCACGGACATCGGAGAGGTGTATGCGGGGTTCATATTCGAGGACGGAAAGAACATACCGATCTTAAACGCAGAGATATCGCCCAGATACGATTCTAAAGGAAGACCGCTTGATTTTAAAATGAAATTGTACGATAAGATTGGTAACACTCACGAGATAGACGCGATCATAATAAGAGACGCTATCGTCACTTTTGAAGTGCAGGATGGCAGGATGGGTTCAGTCATGCATGAGACACTGGCAAAATATAAATTCAGGGATCGCACCGGGTTTGGCATCGCGGAGTTTCTGACGAGATTATAAAAATCATGTCTTACAGACTACACCCTCATCCAATTGCTCCTTTCTGATCTTCTTCATAGTTTGCCTGAGGAGCGGTGGCGTCACTAGGACGGTAATCAGCCCCATAATTATAATCACAGAATATATCGAGCTATTAATGATGTTGAATTGCAGACCGAACAATGCTATTATCATCGCTACTTCGAGACGCGGAGACATGCCTAGCCCGATGGATATTGATTCTCTCGGTTTCATCTTGAATAGCCATGCTGGCAAACCTCCACCGACGATTTTTGAAAGAATGGCCACAGCTCCGAGAATAAGTGCAAACATCCATATCTCCAATGGTAGGAGAATGTTCACGAGAATGCCAAGAGAAATGAAGAATATCGGGGCGAATACCCATTCGAGGAACGCGATACCTTCCTTGAACTGCTCTCTGTACTCGCAACCGGCAAAACTTGTGCCGGCTATGAACGCTCCTACGATGGCACTTATGCCTATTCGATCCGCGATGAATGCGTACAGGAATGCGAAAGATAATGCTAGAAGAAATCCGCTCTCTCTCAATCCGTATTTGATGCCGATTCTCTCGACTGAGCCAATTACTTTTGTGACGAATTTCATGCCGATATACGCTCCAGCGCTGACGAAAATCACCGCGAAGATGCTTATCTGAGTGAGATATATCGCATCTACACCTTCGCCCAAAGCGACTCCTGCAGTTATTGCCAGTACGACCATTCCGATGACATCATCAACCACGGCCGCCCCGAGAATCGTCTTTGCTACAGAGGTATTGATGAGCTTCATTTCCCGAAGTACTCCTGCTGTAATTGCGACGCTTGTAGCAACAAGAGCTGTTCCGACAAAGATCGATTGTGAAAATTTGGTGAAACCGACTCCTGGATCCGGCAGCAGGAACTCTGCAAGGAAAAAGCCAGCAATCCAGGGGAGGCTGACCCCTCCGATTGCGATTGCTATATTTTTCTTCGTGTAGATATCTCTGATCTCAAATTCAAGACCTATCATGAAAAGCATGATGATTGCACCGAATCCCGCAAGAAGAGTGACTATGCCGACTGTGCCTTCCTCAGGGAGGGAAATTATGCCGAGAATACTGGGCCCGATTATTATACCGAGGACAATCTGGCCAATAATTTTTGGCAGGTGCATTCTGACGAAGAGGAAACTTGAGAGAATCGCAACCGCTAGAATCATTGTAATCTGAAACCACTGATCCCCGAATATGTCGCCTAGGATTTCCTCAAACATCTCTCTGTGAATGACAAAAATGCAATTTAAGTGTTGGCAATAGTATCGTTATTCTACATTGATAAGATCGGCTAAGGAAGGTCTTTCAAAATTTCTTTTGGCTAGATTGCTATTGGGACAATTGCTTTGAGCGCCTTATTGGTCTCCCGCCTTCATCATAGTATTTCTTTTTGAACCAGAGGGCAACATTGACGAGACTGATAAGCACGGGAACCTCCATTAGAGGTCCTATCACGGCAGTAAAGGCTTCGATAGAAGCTATCCCGAAGGTTGCAACAGCGACAGCAATAGCAAGTTCGAAATTATTGCTTGCGGCGGTGAATGACTGTGTGGTCGATTGCCCGTAAGAAAATCCAGACCTATGAGATATCCAGAAGCTGAAGAAGAACATCAGCAGGAAATATGCAAGCAACGGGATAGCAACACGCACCACCTCAAGAGGTCTGCTAATTATCGCCTCACCTTGCAAAGAGAACATTATGACGATTGTAAAGAGTAAACCAATCATCGCGAGCGGGCTTATCTTTGGAGCGAATACATTGTCGTACCATTCTCTGCCTTTTCTTTTTGCGAGGAAGAACCAGCTAGCGACACCTAACGCGAAGGGAATCCCAAGGAATATGAGCACGTTCTTTGCAATCTCTTCTATTGTAATATCGATGACGATATTCCCCGATGCTGGAGAAATGACCGGAGTGAGGACAGTGATGAAGAGATATGCCAACAGAGAGTACATGAATATTTGAAATACCGAGTTCAATGCGACAAGAACCGCACAATACTCGCAGTCGCCTTCTGCAAGCATATTCCAAACTAGAACCATCGCAATGCATCTTGCTAATCCTATCAGGATTAGGCCATTTCTAAAGGAGGTTGAAATTTCGTCTGATCCTGGGAAGGCTATCCAAGCGAGGACCAACATAAGCACAGGTCCAATAGCCCAGTTGAGAACGAGCGATGTGCTCAGCATCTTCTTGGCCTGTTTTAGGCGCCCGAGTTCGTCATAATGAACTTTTGCCAGGGGCGGATACATCATGACAAGCAACCCAATTGCGATTGGCAAGGAAACATCGAATATCTTTATAGAATCGAAGATTTCCGCAAGCTCGGGAAAGACATAGCCAAGTCCGACTCCTGCAAACATCGCCAGAAATATCCACAGAGTCAGAAATTCGTCGAGAAAGGATAGTTTCTTTTTCGGAGAACAGCTTGCTTGTGCATCCGATGCATTAGATCTCATGAGATCTTCCCTAGTCGATACCGTATTTCCTCCTCAGTTCTTTAATTAACTTCGTCGTCTCTTTGATTGACGGAAAGAAAATCGCGCCTTCTTGACACTTACTCACGCAGCCAGAGCACCCCACGAGGCAATTAAATGGCTTAACGACTTTTGATTCTCCATCGATTATTGCGAATACGCTATGCTTACAGAATTCAACGCACGTTCCGCATTCTGTGCATTTCCCCTTGTCGATGGTTGGGTACCAGGGTATCTCCTCGCGCGGGACTGCTTTTCGCTTCTCCGACATTTAGATCATCCGCGATATTTTTAATCTGCCAAATTAGAGGAGTGATTAGCAGCAGTTCCTGATCTTGAGATATTCCTGCCACATACCTTCGACATATTCTTTCTCGACCGATTTGGGGACATAATTGTGAACCCTCATTGCTTCGAGAATCGCCGCCTTTATCTCAGCTTCTGGAGCATCGCCCACCTCCTTCGCTGCCCCGATGATGAAATCATAGCCTACGATTCCGACCATCTGATTGCCTACTTTGATTCTCTTTATACCGTTCTTAGCACCGTTGCAGCAGCAGGACATTTTTTTCACCTCTTGGTTGAAATCTATCAGAATATCTTTTTCACACGGAACAGAATCCAGAGTATCGCGACTGCGATTGCGGTGAAGCTAATCACGATCCAGAAGGCGTAAGGATCGTTCTCGAAAGGAAGCGCGATGTTCATCCCGTAAAGGCTGGCAATTAGGGTGGGAAGCATGAGAATAAGGCTGATGCTGGTAAGGATCTTCATAATCGAGGACAGATTGTTCGCTATATCTGATTCGTAAGCCCTGAGAACGTTAGACATGATCTCCCTATAAACGGTCGTCATATCATACATCTGAGCAACGTCGTTCTCGATATCCTCCAGAAAATCTACCTGTTCCTCGGAAAATTTCAGATGTCTTGTCCGGGGAATTTGAGAGACCGCATTGAAATTCGATAGCAGGGAAGTGTTGAGGAGAATAAGGTCGCTGTTCATCGTGTAGGCATCCTCAGCGAGCTCTGCCTTCTCCTGTGTGAACACGGCTTTCTGGGTCAGGGATATCTTTCCCTCCAAGGGCCTC
Organism: Thermoplasmata archaeon; assembly: GCA_029858465.1. Taxonomy (GTDB): domain Archaea; phylum Thermoplasmatota; class Thermoplasmata; order UBA10834; family DTMW01; genus JAOUEZ01. The sequence goes on from JAOUEZ010000001.1 coordinate 18,270, forward strand.
ACGTAGCGGTCGATGTCCTTGTTGGCACGTCGAACAATCGAGAGAAAAAGATCGCTCTTGTCATTGATTTTTGGTTTGCGCTTGACATCGGCTAAGAGGTCCTTGCCATCGAATGTCGCAACTATCCGAACTGTAATAATTCTATCCGGCGTCACGAAAATGCCAATCGGCATCGTCTGCGCCGGGTCCATCTCATGGGCTTTTTTCAACAGGCTTCTGAGAACAACGAAATCGTAATCTTCGTCCAGCTCTACCCTTGATCGCTCGTTTGGGTCCAGACAGTCAGCAACGTCCGGGTATTGAATCTTGAACAGTCTGTTGAGAAGATCTACTTCATCGCTCGAAGGCGCGATCGCGTCGATCCAGAGGGCGTCCTGAGGCTTGGCCTGACTGCATTCCTTCAATATTCCGGACTCGGAACAGTACAGCTTCAGCATACAAACCCTCCATATGCGCTCCTTCCCCATGAAGAAAAGTGGCCGGTATATACCTTTTCGTCTTAGAGATTATTTGTAAAAGCAGATTGCTGGAAAATGGTACGCTTATTTTAAGGATTGCATTTATGATGATTTTACGGTTCGAGGTTCACGGGCAGCTTCACTGCTCTTTTCCTTGTCGGGTTGATGTACCGAATCGTCTTCATCTCCCATGTTCGGATAATTATGTACCCCTTGCCGCTAGATACGATGTAATTCGGAGATAATGCGACTTTTCCTAGACCTTCTGGGGCGTTTACCACGAAATGCGGTATCGCAAGCCCGGATGTATGCCCTCTGAGGTTCTCGATTATCTCTATCCCTGATTCTACACTTGTTCTGAAATGCGAGATCCCTTTGACCTTCTTGCAATGGAAGAGGTAGTAGGGCTTGACACGTATCCTCAATAAGGTCTGACACAGCTTCCTTTGGACGACTACGTGATTGTTTACACCTGCGAGAAGCACTGATTGATTCCCAAGCTGAATTCCTGCCCGCGTCAGAAAATCGCAGGCCTTTGCAGATTCCTTGGTTATCTCTCGCGGATGGTTGAACTGCACGTTCAGATAGAGAGGATGGTGCTTCGACAGCATCTTGCACAGCTGAGAGGTGATCCTGTATGGAAGAGTCACCGGACTCCTGCTGCCCAGCCTCTTGATCTCAACTGTGGGTATCTCATCAAGCTGGCTGAGAAGCCAATGAAGGCGATCATCATCCAGCATCAGGGCGTCTCCGCCAGTTATGAGGATATCTCTTACCTCCGGACTTTCTCGGATGTAATCGACAGCTTCCTGAAGCTTCGCATCCGATGTATGAATATCCCTCTGTCCAATCAGCCGCCTGCGCTGACAATGCCTGCAGAACATCGGACATTGGTTTGTAACGTTTATGATCAATCTGTCAGGATATCTTCTGATGATGGCCTGCACAGGCGATGTGGTTGCCTCGCCCATAGGATCAACAGTCGCCTCCTCATCTAGAAGCTCATCGATGGATGGGACGCTCTGCGCACGGATGGGGCAATATCTGTCAGATGGATCTATCAGGCCAGCAAAATAAGGAGATATTCCCCAGCGGAACTTCTTCCCGATCTTTTCGAAAGCCTTCTTCTCCTCGTCGTTGACATCAATGATCTTTCCCAGCCGGGATATCGTGTCTATCCTATTGTCGATTTGCCAGCACCAGTCGTTCCATTCCTTCTTGGACGCGCCCATCATTTCTCTGAGTGACGCCATTCTCGAATCGATAGCCTTTGAAATCTCGATACCGCTCGGAACATAGGAATTCTGGTATCTCATCCGTTCGCCATATCGTTTGAGCTCGTCTGCTCGGCGCAACGATATCCGCTTCTTAGAAACCATTTCCGTCTCCTGGTAGAGATATCAAAGATAATATGATGAGATTATTTCCTAACCCCAACAGTGGATTCCATTATTTGCTCATCTTACTTGAACCTTTGCCAGTATAATCACGATAAAACAATATTGCGCATTGTGACCAGCCTTTCAACAGAGAGATAGACGATATCTACCAACCGCCTTAAAATCACCACGCCAGCAATACGACATTCTAGAAAGTTTAAACTCTAAGAGAAATGATGAACCCAAGAATTCTATGGATTCCGCGACAATTACAGCCTTTCTGGCAATGGGTTTCATAATATTCGTGGGATTCATCGGTAGTCTAATTTTCTCTCGTTTCAAAATCCCGGATGTATTGATTCTGATAGGTGTCGGAATGCTCCTGGGCCCTGACATTCTTGGCAATCAATTCAACATCGTGAACGAGGCAACATTGCAGAACTTGAATGAGTTCAAGAACCTCTTCCTTGCTCTCGCGCTGGTCATAATACTATTCGACGGCGGACTAAGCCTCGATATCATGTCCGTCAGCGAATCCATGAGACTCTCGATTTTCATTTCAATTACTACATTCATAATGTCGATGCTGATGGTCGGGTTTGCCCTCAACAGCATCATGAATGTAAATCTCATGATAGCTCTGTGCCTGGGCGCAATCGTCGGCGGTACAAGCAGTGCGGTCGTCCTGCCGATTGTGAACCGGATGAGGATTCATTCCAGGACAAAGGCGATGCTCTCCATGGAGAGCGTAATCACCGATGTTATGGTGATAGTCGTCGCATTGACAATACTATCGATCATCATGATCGGAGAAATCAATGTACTTTCGATATCGAAAGACATCGCTAGCAAATTCCTCATTGGAGGAGGAATAGGTTTAGTTGCCGGGATAGCCTGGCTATTCGTCCTTCACAGATTGCAGAAGCAGCCCCTTTCGTACATGATCACGATTGGCGCACTAATAATCGTAGCGGCCCTTGTTGAGCTTCCCCCCCTCTCCAGCTCAGGAGCCGTTGCAGCTTTGACGTTCGGGTTGGCGATAAGCAACCGAGAGATAATCGGGAGAAGGCTGAAGTCCGACTCGGTTACATTCAAGATAAATTTGCAGATCCAGCAGTTCCATAACGAGATAACATTCTTTGTGAGGACCTTCTTCTTCGTATATTTGGGAATGTTCTTCAGATTCGCCACATTCACTCATATCCATTTTGTAGCCGGGCTCTTGATGATAAGCATGGTGGTGCTTGCAAGATGGGTAGCAACCCTGATGGTAAACAGGATAGGTAATCTGGGCTTTGCCGATTCAATGGCGGTGTTTTCACTCATGCCGAGAGGGCTCGCCGCGGCCGTGCTAGCGACCCTTCCAGCGGTTATGCTCATTGGAAATCCGATTTGGGATGATTCGCTTGGATATCTTTTCCTCAACACGACTTTGCTAGTAATCTTGGGAACTACTATTATCACGACAATATTGTCATTCGCTACTGAGAAATCCAACGATTTCAGAAAGAGAAAGAAGATCGCACAGAACATTTATAATGGGAAATGACAAGGTCATCAATTCTTCAATAGAACCATCCTTGATATTGGCCAGTCACTGGACAACCCATGCATTTCTTATCCTTGAACGATTGACAATTTCTGCATTGTGAAAGTGTCCCGCACGGCGGGATGTCAGATTGATCCTGAGTCAGGACCGTAGGGAATATCAGGCTTCTCTCAGATGTTATTACGATGTTGAAATCGAGGTCTGTCACTGATTTGTTCGCCCTCAGGTGACCGTTGACTATCGCCTCCAATGTCGCGACGCTCTCGCTGAAGAACAGGAGGCAGAGATTGTGCTTGCCAGAAACCGTGAATCCGTTTGCGAAGTATGGACAGTTCTTGAACATTGACAGGATTTCCCCCGGCTTGGTCGAGGAGACATCCACCTTGGCGAGATACAGCCCGACCTTCAGAGGATTAATGCCGACTTGAGTCTCAAGGGCGCCGCTCTTTATGAGTTTCCTTATCCTGACGGCCACGGAGGGTTGTGACAGTCCGATTTTCGTCGCTATCTCATCCTGAGAGACATCGGGATCTCTGGCGAATAACGATATTATCATCCTGTCCTTATCATCAATCTTCATCGTTTCCATGTCCTAATTTGTGAATTATGGGTTTATTGCCAATTATCCTATTTATTATAGAGATTTATCCTCTATCACTTTCATAAATATTAAAGTTTCTTTTATATTTAATAATGTAATTATGCATAACAGAGGTGCGGAAAAATGTCGATGTTCTGTCATCAATGCGAGCAGACTGCAGGTGGAACAGGATGCACGATAAGAGGCGTTTGCGGAAAGGATGAGGATATTCAGAGCCTCCAATACATGATACTCTATGGATTGAAGGGATTGGGGGCGTACGCACATCATGCTAGAAGACTTGGAAAAAGGAGCGAGGAGGTCGACGCTTTCATTGATGAAGCTCTTTTCAAGACCCTGACGAATGTCGATTTCTCCCTGGAAGATCATTTTAATGTCGTAATCAAGCTTGGAATGATGAACCTTAAGGCCATGGAGATTTTGGACGCGGGAAATACTGAGCATTTCGGCGATCCGACTCCGACCACTGTCAGAACCGGCACGGTCAAAGGACCCGGCATTCTTGTCACAGGTCACGACCTGCTTGATCTCAAGGAGCTTCTCGAGGCGACCGAGGGATCGGGTGTCAATATATACACACATGGCGAGATGCTGCCCGCGCATGGATACCCGAAGTTAAGGGAATACAAGCATTTGATCGGCAACTTTGGCACTTCTTGGCAGCGACAGAAGAAAGAGTTCGCCGAGTTCGGGGGACCGATAGTCGCCTCGACCAACTGCGTGCAGATCCCCACTGATGCCTACAGAGACAGGCTTTACACTACAGGAATAACTGCCATCACGGGCGTCAAGCACCTGAAGGATAAATCGGACCTGCCAAAGATAATCGAACATGCAAAAAGCATAGGAGATCTGCCGGAAAGAGAAGGAAAGCCTCTCTACACCGGTCACCATCACAAGGCCGTACTGTCTCTCGCACCCAAGATAATCGACGCCATCAAGGCGGGAAAGATAAGGAGATTCTTCCTCATCGGGGGATGCGACGGCGCAAAGCCCGGCAGGAACTACTACACCGAGTTCGCGGAAAAAGTTCCTAAGGATTGCGTGATCATCACCCTGGCCTGTGGGAAATACAGATTCAACGACAAAGAGTTCGGATCCATCGACGGAATCCCGCGACTTTTAGACATGGGCCAATGTAACAATGCATACTCCGCAATACAGCTCGCTGTCGAGCTTAGCAAAGCCTTCAAATGCGATGTGAACGACCTGCCGCTCTCGTTCGTCCTTTCCTGGTACGAACAGAAGGCGGTGGCCATACTTGAGACACTACTGGCGCTTGGAATAAAGAATATGAGAATTGGCCCATCTCTTCCCGCCTTTGTAAGCCCGAACATCTGGAAAGTCCTTCAGGAGAAGTACAACATAATCCCGATAGGTAACGTCGATGAAGACCTGAAAGCCATGCTTGGAGGGTGAAGTATGGTCGTGAGGAAGATCATCAATATCGACGAAGAGAAATGCACAGGCTGCGGACAATGCGTGGTCGCGTGCGCTGAGGGCGCGCTAGAGATCATCGACGGCAAGGCAAAGGTCATCAAGGACAGCTTCTGCGATGGCCTGGGAGCTTGCATCGGAGAATGCCCAGAGAGCGCATTGGAGATAATAGAGCGGAATGTGGATGAGTTCGACGAGAAGGCGGTAGAGAAGCATCTCGAGATAAAGAAGCTGAAGGAAATGACAGAGAAATGCTCCTGTCCTTCGGCAACGCCAATGACTCTGAAAAGAGAGGGGCAGGAACATATCTTAAAAGAAGACCGTGAACAGAAGTCCAAGCTGGGCCAGTGGCCCATTCAGCTAATGCTTGTGCCAGAAAGCGCCCCGTTCTTGAAGGGGAAAGATCTGATTGTGCTCGCGGACTGCGCTGCTGTGGCATACGGAAACCTTCATCGGAAATTCATCGACGGCAACGCGATAGTGATGGGCTGCCCGAAGTTCGACGATCTTGAGATATACGAGCGGAAGCTAAAAGGAATTATCAACAACTCAGGCATCAAGAGCATATCCGTCGTAAATATGGAGGTGCCGTGTTGTTTCTCCCTCTACCGACTTGTCGCTAAAGTGATGGCAGAGACTGGTAGCAAGATACCGTTCAAGCAATATGTAATCGGTATCGAGGGCGACATACTGACCTGAAGACGTTAAAATTGTTCTTAGGTCAGCCATCCCATCATTCTCTCAGACGAATTGCTTAGCGCTTAATCGAAGGCGTTCATAGAGGAAACTTCGCTGACGCCCTTGCCGGATGCTACGAAGAACCTGCTTGGTATGTTCATCATCACCACCCCATCATAATCCTGGATAAATATCTTGCAGCATCCAAAGGCGAATTGTTAATGAAGGGATATCGACGATTGCGACATCAGCATCAGGTTAGATTTATATGATAATGCATCAAGTCGTCTGTGCTTACCGTTACCAGCATCCTGATCATCACGATTATCGCAATATCACTGATAATCGTATTTTCTTTCACCAACGGATTTCATGACGCCAGCTCCATTGTCGCCACTATTATCTCATGCGGGGCCGCGTCTCCGCGCCTGGCAGTGATAATGGCAGGGTCCATGGTAATGGGAGGTGCGTTAATCAGCGGAGCTGCAGTTGCCTATACGATAGAAGGACTCGTGACCTTGAGCATAGGATCCGCATATGTCTATGTCCTTGTTGCCGCAGCATCCGCTGCGGTCATTTGGAACCTCATAACCTGGAAATTCGGGCTCCCTTCGTCATCAACACAGGCACTTGTTGGCGGACTCATCGGCGCCACTATAGTCGCCGGAGGCGCCGAGGGCATATTCTGGGGTTTTGATGAGCTGATAGGGTCGAATCACGAGATCGTGGGGTTCATGAAAATCTTATTGTTCCTGATAATCTCAGTACTGATAGGGCTTTCTCTCGGCTACTTGATCCAAAAGATTTCAAAGCTCTTACTTCGAAACGCGAAAAGAAAGGTAAACAAATCGATCAAGAAAGTGCAATGGGTGACCGCTGCGCTGCTCGCATTCAGCTATGGATCGAATGATTCACAGAAACAGATGGGCATAATCGTCCTAATACTGCTTTCTGGAGGATATGTATCCACAATGGATATCCCGCTTTGGGTCAGAGTGATTTGCGGTGCCGCGATGCTCGCTGGAGTGATAGGAGGGGGATGGCCGATCATGAAGACTCTTGGAAGGAGGATATATCCCATTGAGCCTATACACAGCCTGAATTCTCAGGTAGCCTCAACATCATCGATACTCGCTTCGACAATAGCAGGGGCGCCCATATCATCCACTCAAGTAGTGGCCTCGAGCATTGTCGGAGTCGGGGCCGCAGACAATCCTAAGATGCTGCAATGGTCCGTCGGAAAAGATATGTTGATAGCATGGTTCCTCACAATACCAGCAGCAATGGCTTTGTCAATGCTGCTATATTATCCGCTGCACATCCTGCTGACCGGCGGATGAGGAGAGAATGATCGTATGAAAAAGCGAAAATCGGGAATCAACGGCATGATGGACAGGATATTTCCTCCGAAATATGATTTCTATGAGATGCTTGAGGGACAATCCCAGACGGTCGCTCTTGGCACGGACGCTCTCCTAACATGGTTCAAGAAAGGCATTCTCTCAGACTCTGAAGAGATTGAGAAACGTGAGAATGCCCTTGACGAGATGAGGCACGACATGGAAACTCATCTGATGGAGGCTTTCACCACCCCGTTTGACCGTAGGGAGATATATAGCATCTCCCATCAGATGGGAGAAATACTCGATTTCTGCGTCTCAACCCATAAAGAAATGAAGGGATTCGATGTCGGCCCCGATGATGCAATAATATCGATGGCAAATTCGTTGAGCAAAGGGATGAAGAAATTTTCAGAGGCGATGCTTGTCCTGACAAAAGACCCAGCATTGTCAGAGACACTCATAAGGGAAATAAGGAGAAGCGAACACGAGATCGAGAAGACATACATCGACGCGATGACGAAGCTGCTCCGCGGAGGAGATCCATTTATTGCGCTCAGGAAGAGGGAGATATACCATCATCTGAAGGATGCGGGAAGATCGATGGGTACTGTCGCGGAAATCCTGCACAGAATCGTCGTCAGCATCGCATAGAAGGATGTAAGGGAACCAGGAATAGTCTCAAAATTATTGCAATATAATAAATTCTAATAAATAGGACCCCCTCGCGAATATTTTACCACAGGTCAACATCCTGTGATATGGGTAAATATAGTTCATTCATTTAGTTAATCCTTTGCTAATCTGGCGCAGTGGAAATGAGGGTCTTTTTGCACTAGCCGAATTCGAAGGCGCTCAATGCAAATGTGCCCTCGGTGAATCTATCGACGGCCTTCTTCGATTTGACCATCCTATAGTTGTACAATTCGGTCTTGAAACCGGCGTTCGTGCAGATATTGTGAGCTAATTTATTGGAGGCAGGCACGCCGAGAATTGTCAATTTCCCAGCTGGCAATTCTGCAAGAACCGCGCCCAGCAGCCTTGATCCAATACCTTCATCAGAAACGCTCATTGTCCAGGGGCCTATGTCGCTCATGATGGGATTGGTCCTGCAAAGGATGAATGCAATCAACTTATCATTTTCGAAAAATCCTTTGGAACACCCAGGAAATTCTTCCAAAAGAACACTCAGAATATTCCGACGGTCGAATCCTGTAACGATGAGGTCCAGCCTGGACATTTCTCCTAAATCCGATCCTGTAAGATCCCTGATGTCATCATCCGAGGCGCCTTTCTTCATTCCCTCGGTAAGCATCGTTGTGAAAGTGTCCAAATTTTCGAGATATTTGAATCCGTGCTGGGCATAGAAATCCATTGCATTCTTGACAGAATATACATCGAGGATCTCGACCCCTCTCGAGTCCATTTCTCTGATGAGATGGTTAATCATAATCTTGCCGAGGCCTTTCCGGCGCCAAGCGCTATCGATTACCACATGCCCGAGGACACATCTGTTGCCGGACAATGTTGCTGTTATCCCTCCGATGACTTTGTCATCAAATGTTGATACGATTGAAGTCCCAGGCGACACTTTTAGAATCCGCTGCAATTCGGATATGTCGTAATTCCATCCCTCGATGTTGATAAGCCTTAGAACCGCTTCGAGATCTCGACTCTCCATCGGCCTAAAAACCGCCCGATCATTCTCTCTGCCCATTCTCAGCCCATTAGGGGGAATGCCGAGGGGTAAGTTCTTCATTTCGCAAAAATAGTATATTCCTGATTCCTGTGCAACGGAAGGATGTCGTACTCACGAAATCGATTGAAGGGCGATCGATATCACGATGGCTGCCAAAGATAATGCTGTCGCTATCATTCCGATCTTTTCGCGTCTGATGTATGAATACACGCAGATTGTCAGTAACCTGATGATGGGTGTGATTATTATTATGAAAATGCCAAGGCCGATGATGCCTTCTGGCCGAATCTTCAAAATAGAATCGAGAAGGCTCTGAAACGACATCGGAGTGCTCAGAGAACCCTCGGCCGAAGATAGAAGCATAGAGGCTATCCCGACCAAAAACAGCAGAATGGTGATTATTACAAGGATATACAGTATCTTGCGTAGAGTTGGGGATATCTCAGGAAGGTTCTCTTGTTTCATTTTCATCTTATAACCATCCTCCCGCTCTCAGAAACATCATTATTGAAATCACGACGAGAAGTATAGAGAAACCTATCCTCAGCGAGCCGCCCCTTATTCTTCCTAAATATTTCGTCCCAATTATTGCGCCTATGAATACTCCTATCGACGCCGCTGCAGTAATCAATGGAGCGATGAGATCGTTTGAAAGATACAGAAGGGCGCCGGCAACTGCGGTCACCCCAATTATGAAATTACTTGTGGCAGAAGCCGCCTTCATCGGGACGCCCATGAGGACATTCATGGCAGGAACATTAACAATCCCTCCGCCAACCCCTATGAGCCCTGATAGATTACCAGCGATGAATCCTGCACCTGCGCCAATATGAGGCTTAACAATGCCGTATTCCACCATTTGACCGGAACAATCATCAAGATATTTGCCGTTGAAGATCGATCTCTTGGAGATTAATCCGCCTTGTCTTTCATCATCACTGCATTTTTCGCCTGGGTGCTCCTTGACTCTCCACATGTAATATGCCGTATAGAGCAGAACTGTGGCGAAGATTGCCTCGATCACGAACGCCTGCAGCTGGAACGCTATAACTGCACCGACAACGGCCCCGATTATCGAGAAAAACTCGATGAAGACTCCAAGATTGATATTTATGAATCCCTCCTTCAGATAGCGGGACGTGGATGTCGACGATGTCACAATCACGGTTACCAAGCTTGTCGCCGCCGCCACTTTGATTTCAATGCCAAATGCAAGCGTCATCACGGGCACAAGGAAGACACCGCCGCCGATGCCGAGAAGGGATGCAATAACGCCGATAAGTATCGAGAACAGTATCAGCAACAGCAGGTCGACAAGGAGCAGGTAGCACCCTCCAAGAGTATTTCTGGTATACCCTATTGTCGCAGGCTCAATATATTTTGTCCGCGTCAGATCATATGGACCAAGGATTCTCAAGCACATACGACGGGAAATCTTCCGAGGTCTTCCCCGTGGTGGCATATCTGTAGAGCGCTGCCATGAGCACTGCGCTGACCGCTGACTGAAGAATCCCTATGAACACCCAATATATGACTGCTATTGCGATTCCGATTAAAAGGCCGGTCAGACTCCCGATAGCAATACCTGTAAAGATGAACAGCAGACCTACTAGGGCGAGGAGGAAGAATATCAATCCTATGCCCAGATTTGAGATGAGCGCCTCGCCCCATGATTGTTTCAGAATGCTTGCTGATCTCTTGATGGCCTTGAGGGGCGTCAGTTTCTCGGCGGCGATCACAGGAACGACGAAATATGTGGCTATTGACCAGGCCAGACCGACAAGACCGATGACGATTCTCCCAATGAATCCGGCCTTCTGCTCAAGCGCGCGAAGGATGAGCCCAACAGTGGCGGTGACGAGCGCCCACATGAGGATATATTTGATTCTCTCTGCGGCGAATCGGAAGCCGTATTTCAGATTAGGATCTCCGCCATCAAGCCTCAGGAGCGCGCATCCGACAATAGCAACGTTGAAGAAGATCGCAACGAAGAATGAAACGAAATAGAACAATATCCAGAATATGTAGAATGCGGCATCGAGATCCTGGGATGATGTTATATCCCCCATGAGAAAGACAGGCAGAAGGAATGATGCTGCGACTGCCATTATCAGCAGTCCAGAAATCAGTGGAAAAATCAAAAGCTCCTTGTCCTTTCGTATCACGCGGAAGCTCAGTTTTGTCAGCTCGATACCCCTTGAAAACCTTCCCAAGAAATCACACCCGGTCAGAACCGGAGCGGATAATTGACATATGATGTAATTAATGATATTGCGAACTGGAAAAAGATTGTTTTCTTAATTGGCATGAAAAAGCTTTAATCCCGCCGATTCCTGAGCATCAAATCGTGTTTGAGGATATTTGGGCTGCGCTCGTCGGCGACATATGGTTTGAGCTCACTCTGCTCTTAGCAATCGCTATAGCAACGAATTTCCTTTTTGCCAGGTTCGGACAGCCGAAAATCATCGGACAGATATTGCTTGGAATTGCTATTGGGCCGAGCTTTCTGGGCCTCATCACTGTCAGCGAATCTCCAGACAGCGGAGATATCGTGAGATTCCTCGGCCTATTGGGAGCGATAATACTTCTTTTCATGATCGGGTTGGAATGCAAGATAAAGGAGATCTACACCAAGCGGGCGATCATTATTGCTTTGGGAGGCGTCATTGTCCCCTGGATAGGAGGCTTCTTACTTGCAATATTCATGTTGCCTACGCCGGATCCTATCCTATATCCTAACATTACGATTTTTGCAGAATCCGTTTTCATAGGAGCCGCATTGGTCGCAACGAGCGTCGCTATCACTGCCGGTGTCATGAAAGAGATGGGAATCATCAGCTCTAATGTTGCAAAGACAATATTGGGTGCTGCGGTAGTCGACGACGTTCTCGGTATGATAGTGCTCGCAATATCTAGAGGTCTCTCAACAGGAACTGGCATTGACGCTCTAGAGCTTCTTTGGGTCATTCTGATTGCAATAATATTCGTTGCGGTAGGCGCTTACGTTGGTTCAAGATATCTCTCGAAGCTGATCATCAGAATAGAGGAGAGAGGCTCCCAAAATAAACTGCCCGAAAGCGGATTCCTTGTAGCGCTATCATTCGCTTTTCTATACGCGTTCATTGCAGAGACCATCGGAATCTCGGCCATCGTAGGAGCCTTCGTCGCTGGAACCAGTCTTGCCGGTTGCCAATACGCCCCAAAGTTCAGGGAGAGAACGACTGTTCTGGAATGGGTGTTCGCGCCAATATTCTTCCTTTCTATGGGTGTACTTGTCAATCTCGCGATGCCTGACTCGATGTGGGCATTCGCAATCATTCTCATCATAGTGGCATTCTTCACAAAGGTCATAGGTTGCGGATTTCCGGCACGGAGATTAGGAATGTCGAAAGATGAGTCATTGTCGATAGGAGTCGGAATGGCCCCACGGCTTGAGGTGGCGATGATAATTGCGCTTTATGGTCTGACTGCGGGCATCATTACACGCGATGTTTATTCTGTGATAGTCGTAATGGGTGTCGTGACTGCACTGTTCACGCCGTCAATACTAAGAAGGACTATGAAGAATGTTCCGAAATCTCCGGAAATGTGCGAGCCGAAAGAGTTGAAGAGGAAATATTATGAAAAAATTGAATTTGAATGACATCCAAGGAACATCACCGGAAGGTACAAAGGGCGTGGATTTCAGACCGTTGTTGACGGACAATGTAAAAGCACCGAATTTCTACATGAGGATTTTTTCAATCTCGCCTGGAGGGCACACTCCAAAACACAACCATTCTTGGGAGCATGAGGTTTTCGTGATCGAGGGATCGGGTAAGATTGTCTTAAAGAATGGAGAAGAAAAATTGTCGCCGGGAGATGCCGTATTCGTCGAGCCAAATGAGCTTCATCAGTTCGTAAACTCAGGCGATTCCGTGATGAGGATGATATGTGTCATCCCGAAGCCAAAGAATGATTAGATTCACCAAAAGATTAATTTTAGTTGATTTGTTACAGATAAAGAGAGGAGTGAGAGCTTGACAAAGATGCTGATTTGCTATTATTCCAGGTCTGGCAATACGAAAGCCATGGCGATGAAGATCGCCGAGGGGGCAGGAAGTAAAAAGATCACAGTAGATGTCAAGAAGGTCTCGGAGACAAAGGCCGCTGAC
>JAOUEZ010000056.1 GCA_029858465.1 Thermoplasmata archaeon
GGATCGCCCAGGAGATCAAATTGGGGGTCGAGAAGGGACTGCTGCATGAGATCATCACCTGAGCGCGGCAAGAATTTCGTCTTCGTCCTGGCAGAGGCCGAATTGGAGACGATTCCGAAAGAGATTCTCTCCGAGAGAGCGGTCGTCGCCAATGCGAAGGCACGCGACAAGAAGGCTTCGAATCTGCTTCTAGATGCGAGCTATCATCATTCCGCAATGAGGCCTCTCAAGGACGGCGACAGGAGAGGACGGCCGGACATTGCGCATTTCTTTCTGCTCCTATGCCTCGACTCCCGGCTGAACAAATCTGGGAGACTCAAGATTATCATCCATACGAGGAACGACGAAAAGATTTCCGTCGCATCCGATACAAGATTGCCCCCGAGCTATCATCGTTTCATGGGTCTGATGGAGAGCCTGTTCCAGAACAGCACGGTCCCATCCAAACAGAAGCCTCTGATCGAGCTCGAGAAAGGCTGGACACTTCGAGATATCCTAACTGCGGAGAAATGCAACAAAGTGATATTGCTCGATGCCGATGGTCCCGATATGAATCTCCAAAGCGTCCTTTCGGATGATGACTCAAAGATAATCGCGGTGGTGATAGGAGGATTTCCAAGCGGTAAATTCCGCTCTGATCTATCTTCGATCGATATCACGAAGCTTTCTTTGGGCAAGGACATGCTCAAGGCATGGACGGTCACTTCGGAGATGCTAGTGGCCGCTCAGGCTTCGATCAAAGGACCTTGAGTATCTCATCTTTCTGAGAATATCTCAACGCGGCTTTCTTGCCCTTCTTAGAAATCTTCAGACCATGGGCCTTCTTCTTTACCTCTCCAATTATTGCAGCCTTGACGCCCTCCTCTGACAGAGCATCCACGTATCTCTCTGCTCTACGGCTGGATATTGTCAGGAGAAGTGCGCCAGAACCGAGAAGACCGAGAGGATCTATCCTGAAGAATTCGCACAGCGCTTCGGTCTCTTTGCCTATTATTATCTCTTCCCCATCGATAAGCATCCCCTTATCGGAGGCGATCGCCACCTCATACAGACCTACGGAGACGCCTCCCTCAGTAGGGTCGTGCATCGATGTTGCGCCATATTTGACTCCCATCATCGCCTCTCGAACGACGGATATGCCAGGCTCATACAGGTAATTCTCGGCTCTCTTTATGAACGATTTCGAAAATTTCCGCCTCAGATGAGCCTTTTGCTCCCTGGCGAGGGTGGCTGTGCCCTCTATACCAGCTCCTTTCGTCAGCACGATCGAGTCCCCGACCTTTGCTCCTGATGTGAAAATAAGGTCTCTTTTCCTGCAGGTGCCGTGCATGTCTCCTACGATTATCGGGCGCTCAAGCCAGGGGTTGATCTCCGTATGCCCACCAGTTATGGCAATACCCAGCTCTTTGCAGCCTTTGTCGATGTCCCGGAATATCTTCTCGATCTTTCTCTCTGAGATTCCCTGAGGGAGGAGCATGCTTGTCTGCATCCATCTCGGCTTGCCGCCCATAGTTGCTATGTCGTTCGCGTTGATGTGCACTGCATACCAGCCGATCTCATCAATGGCATATGTTATCGGATCGGTCTTCAGGATCAGGAACTCGTCTCCCATGTCTATGACGGCCGCATCCTCGCCTATCTTCGGTCCGAGGACGACCCGCCTGTCTTCAGCGCCTCTGTATTTGATCATCTTCCTGAGTAGCGCATGAGGAAGTTTTCCCGTCTGAAGAACCATGGATGCCTCGATGAGATTCGGCTACATATTTCTTGCTGAATGTATAAGGCGCGATATCCGATTCTACTGGATTATGTCTCATTGCATGTTTCTGGCCAATAGAAAATATATATGCGAATTCCGGCAAGGATTTCGAATCTCGATGTTCCAATCTTCGGAAAAAGATAAATGGCCGGATACTTTACAAGTTCTCGATGTTAGCGGAAAGAATCGGCAGAATTCAAGAATCGGGCACTATGAAAATGAAGGCTCTGGCAAGCCAGCTCAAGAAGGAGGGGAAGAAGGTCATCTCCTTCACCGTCGGAGAGCCTGACTTCCAGACACCTAAGCATATTGTCGATGCATGCATTGACGCATTGAATGCTGGCATGACGAAATACATAGACGCGCCCGGTCTTCCTGAATTGAGGGAGGCCATCGCGGAGAAGAGCAAGAACGAGAACAACATACAATGCGAGGCGGCGAATGTGTTCGTGGCCCCGACAAAGCATGCGCTCTTCGAGAGCGTGTTCGCCACAGTGAACCCTGGAGACGAGGTCCTCATTCCGGACCCCGCCTGGGTCAGCTATGTCCCATTCGTCTCGATGGCCGACGGAAAGGCCGTCCCCGTGCCTCTTTTAGAGGAGGCCTCTTTCAGGATGACCCCTGAGCAAGTCGCGGAGAAGATCACGCCGAAATCCAAAGTAATTATGATGAACAGTCCTTCGAACCCGTGCGGGTCGGTCAATACCGAGGCGGACATCAAGGGGATAGCGGACCTTGCAAAAGACCACGATCTAATCGTGATAACAGATGAGGTGTACGAGAAGATAATCTTCGACGGCATGAAGCATCTGTCCATTGCATCTTTGCCGGGGATGTTCGAGAGGACGATAACGATAAACGGGTTCTCAAAGACCTACTCGATGACAGGCTGGCGGCTCGGCTGGCTGGTCGCCGATAAGCCGTATCTGAAAGGGATATCGAAGATACAGCAGCACACGATAACTCACGCACCAACATTCATACAAAAGGCGGGCGTCGCTGCACTGAAAGGTCCTCAGGAACCGGTCAATAAAATGATAGACGAATTCAAGAAGAGGCGGGACATTGTGTACAAGTATATCCAGGAGACCTCTGGAGCGAGCGCACCGCAGCCGAAGGGAGCCTTCTATGCCTTCATGAAGTTCGATGCAGATATGACTGACGAAGAGATGGCGATGTACCTTATGAAGGATGCCGAGGTAGTAGTAACTCCAGGTGACTCGTTCGGTGCGGCAGGAAAGAAGCATGTCAGAATATCCTTCGCTACAGCCACTTCCGACGTCGAGAAAGGCATGGCCGGCATAAAAGCAGCATTGGAGAAGCTCTGACGAGCTTCTCGTTTAATATTTTTCAGATTTCTCAGAGGATTATCTGAGTTGCTTCCCGTATGTTCTCGGCCTCTTTCAATTGCTCAATAACATCTTCCGACATGGGCTCGTCTATGCTGAGGATCATGACGGCGTCTCCTCTTGGCTTGTTCCTCGCCACGTCCATGTGAGCGATGTTGATATTGTTCTTCCCGAGGATTGTGCCTACCGAGCCGATCACGCCTGGCCGGTCGAGGTGTTCGATGAACAAGAATGTCCCCTTTGGCTCGAATTCGACGGTGTGCCCGTTGACCAGGACTATCCGCATCCCTTTATCGCCGATTTCGGTGCCTGCGACCGAGTGCTTATCTCCATCGGAAGTGAAAGCGACCTCGATCAGATTCTTGAACTTCGGCGATTCCTCGCTTGTGATATTCACAACATTTATTCCCCGTTCTTTTGCGAGCGGCAATGCATTGATCAAGTTCACACTTTTCTCTTCTATTATTGGTGTCAGCATGCCCGCAACTGCACTGGCCGCAAGGATCTTCGTATCCCGCTGAGCTATCTCGCCCGAGCATTTCACCTCGATAGCGCTCACGTTGTTCCTCGCCAGCTGAGCGCCCATGACGCCGAGTTTGTTCGCGAGATCCAAGTACGGTATCAGGACCGGGTCCAATGCGGCAGGAAGGTTCATCGCATTCTTCACTACGCCCTTCCTTAGATAGACATCTATCTGCTCTGCGATCTCCGACCCTACCTCCTCCTGCGCCTCCTTGGTTGAAGCTCCGAGGTGCGGGGTCACAACGCAATTATCGAGCTGAGACAGCTTCCAGTCCTCCGGCGGCTCCTTCGTGAAAACATCGATCGCCGCGCCTGCTATCTTCTTCTCGCTGAGCGCCTGGAAGAGCGCCTCCTCGTTTACGATGCCCCCTCTGGCAGTGTTGATAAGAAATGCGCTCTTCTTCATTTTTCCCAGCTGTTCGGCACCTATGAGATCCTTGGTCTGTGGGGTGAGCGTCGTGTGTATTGTGATGACATCCGCCTGAGAAAGCAGCATGTCTAAATTGACCAGTCTGACATGCAGTCTCACGGCCAGCTCAGGCGCGATTAAGGGATCGTATGCTATGACCGTCAACCCGAGTCCTTGGGCTCTCTTCGCCACTTCAGTACCCACCTTTCCGAGACCGATGATTCCCAGTGTCTTGCCGGTCACCTGCCTTCCTGAGAATTTCTTCTTCTCCCATTTCTGCCCTTTCATCGATCTATCGGCCTGAGAGATGTTCCTCAGAAGTGTGAACATGAGGGCTGTCGCGAGCTCCGCGGTAGATATGATGTTTCCCGAAGGGGCGTTCATAACAAGCACGCCCTTCTCGGTCGCAGCATCGAGATCGATGTTGTCAACGCCGACGCCCGCGCGTCCGATGACCTTCAGATTAGATGCCTCGATGATTTTTCTTGTCGCCTTTGTGGCGCTCCTGACGATCATCGCATCGTAGTCCCCGATGATCTTCACGAGCTCATCTTCCTTCATGCCAGGACGCACATCTATTGTATGCCCTGAGTTCTTTAGGATCGAAACGCCCTTCTCGGAGATTTCGTCTGCAATCAGGATTTTCATTGCTGACCCTCCACCCTTTTTCTGTAGTAATGGACAAATGATGGATTCCTTATGAATATAATGTTCTAATCCGTTTTCCATTGTACATATCTGTGCAATCGGACCGCCGAATGAAATCGATCTAACACTCACAAATCCGAGTTTCGATTTCCCTGACTCTCAAGTCGGAATTCTTATGAATACGGAGATGTTCCACTCAAACAAGGATTCGAATATGGGTGAATTCAAAAGGACCGTCGCGATCAAGACGACTCCCGACATCGTGTTCAATTACGTCACCGACTGGAGGAATCTGAAGAGCTTCATGTCGAACATACTGGATATCAATCCAATAAGTTTCGTGCAGTATGGTCCGGGCGCGGCTTTCGACACGGTATTCAAGGTCAGCGGGGCGGAAATCCCAACCACTCTCGAGGTGGAAGAATTCGTAAGAGACAAGCGGCTGATACTCAGATCGAGGCAGGGCTTCAAGATCAGGTGTGCGTGGGAGTTCAAGCCCGCATCGGACGGAACAGTGGTCACAATCACGCTTCAATACGACCTGCCCCAGGGAATTACAAGAACCGAGTCCGATAGGATCACTGCCCAGCAAGATTTGGAGCAGGCCTCGTTCAACAGCCTGCAGTTGCTTAGATGGATTCTCGAATCTTTTACCGGTCAAGAAAAGAAATGAATTTTTTTTCAGTCGGAGCTTCCCTCAGGCGGCAGCATGTTCGGAATGCCGTCCTCTATCGGATATTCCAGCCCGCACTTGCTGCACTTGATAGAACCTGCGATTATCTCCTTGTCATCCTGTTTATCTATTCTCAGATCGAGAGGATGGTGCTTGCACATCGGACAGGCAAGTATTTCCATGAGCTCTTTTTTCATCTTATCGACACCCAAGGTCGGAAGGATATCTATTATTCTTAGAACTATCGAGGGTTGACACTTAACCTTCGCATATCTGACAGCATCCAAAAGCTTGTAATAAGCAGCCAAACAAGCAGTGCGGAGACGGCCACAGCTTCGGCGAACGGGATCGGTGTGAGCCCGATAGAAATCAATGAGATGATTATCGCGGCGAGCAGCACAATCGTTGGAACACTCAGAACACCAGACTTTTTTATGAACGGGAATACAAGCACTAGAGCGGATATCCCTGCGGATCCGAAAAAGAATATGGTTGCGATTGTGTGCGGATCGCCTGTATCAATGGGGAAGAATCCGACAGAGATAAGGCCGACCCCGGCGACAGCCATGATGTACCCGCCTATCCTTCCATAGAGTGAAGGCGCCATGAATCTCGCGAGGCCGAATGAGAATCTTATGCTGCCAATGCCTGCAAGGATGACCGCGATATTGAAGATCCAACGCGAGGGGACATTGCCTCCCAGCTCGCTGAGCGTATCCTCTCCCAGTGTCCAGTTTCCATTGACGATCACTGCAAAGACCCATAATATCGAGAAAGAGATTGACGCGAATATTCCCGAGACTGCCCCGATTTTGATATAATTCGAGACACTGATACTTGTTCGCATGTTGGATTTTCCTATCGACCCAGAAGCAGGCGACACATATCCCTAATCTACCAAGGATATATCATATTTATCGGAGCCATTCGCCAGTATGTTTCCTATTGAAAAGCGTTATTAGCATCCTTTACGATTGACACAGCATGAAAGTCGGCGTGATTGGAACGGGCTCGATGGGGCAGAATCATGTGCGTGTCCTCTCCGAGATTGGAGAGCTTGTCGGCATCGTAGACTCTAATGCCGACATCGGAACGAAGGTCGCAAAGCGGTTCAAGACCCAGTTTTTCCCGACAGCCGATGCACTGCTCTCGGCAGGAGTAGAGGCTGTTTCCATCGTCACTCCGACAACCGCTCATTATGCCACTGCCAAAGAGGCGATTGAAAAGGGGGTCAATGTCCTCTTGGAAAAGCCCGCAACAGGGGATCCCGAAAAGTTGCTCGAACTCTCGGCACTGGCAGAGAAGAAAGATGTCTGCCTGGCGATAGGGCTTATCGAGAGGCACAATTCTGTGATCAATTTCGCCATGAAAAACCTGAAGAGCGGAAATTTCGGATCGCTTATTTCCGCGCATGCAAGGAGGGTTTCGTCCTTTCCGCTCAGGATAAGGGACGTGGGAGTGATAATGGATCTCGGCGTGCATGACATTGATGTGATAAAATATCTGTCCGGATCGAAAGTCAAGCGCGTGTTCGCGACCGCAGGCAGGTTCAAGAACACCGAATACGAGGATTTTGCAAACATAGTACTGGAATTCGAGAACGGCTCAGCCGGCACGGTGGAGGTTAACTGGCTTACCCCGACCAAGGTGAGGAGCCTCGCGCTCACATGCAGCGATCAGTTTGCCGAATTCGACTACATATCTCAATCCATCAACATATGTTCTGCGACCCTCAGGGAATTCGACCCGAGCAATCTTTACGACCTCAGCCTCGAGTTCCATGAGAGAAGGATCAGCCTGAAAAAGGAGGAGCCTCTGAAACGTGAATTGATGGATTTCCTCAATGCATGTAGCAGAGGCATAGATCCTTTGGTCACAGGCAAAGATGCGGCGGAGACTTTGAAGATTGCTGGTGCGGCGATAAAATCCGCAAGCACGAATAAGGTAATCGAACTTTGAAAATATCCATCTAAGAAATCACGGGATGAAGATGAAGATTGTTGTAACAGGCAGCTCAGGACAGGTCGGATCTTATCTCCTCGAGCATTTCATGAAGGCTCATGACGCAACCGGATTGGACAACAGGCCCTGCCCTTATCGAGGGATATCTGAAAATACTGTGTTGGTCGACATAGCCAGGGAAAGAGACCTCAAGGCGCACCTGAAAGATGCTGATTGGATCATACACTGCGCCGCGCAGGTGAGCGTTGAGAAGTCGATCAAGGATCCCATGTTCGACGCAGAGAACAATGTAATGGGAACCTTGAACTTACTTTGGAACGCGTTCGTTCATGACGTTCAGCATTTCTTGTACATAAGCAGCGCCGCCGTGTACGGCAATCCTGTCCGGG
>JAOUEZ010000057.1 GCA_029858465.1 Thermoplasmata archaeon
ACATTGGACGAGGTAAAGGCACTTTCAATGTGGATGACTTGGAAATGCGCGGTCGTTGGAATTCCCCTCGGGGGCGGAAAGGGAGGAATCACCTGCGATCCGAAGAAGATGTCCCAGGGCGAACTTGAGAGGATGACGAGGAGATACGCATTCGCGATCTCGCCGATAATCGGTCCCGAGAAGGACATTCCCGCGCCTGATGTCTACACGAACCCCCAGACGATGGCTTGGATCATGGACACATACAGCATGGTCAGGGGCTACACGACACTAGGTGTCGTTACTGGCAAGCCGCTTGCTTTAGGAGGATCCAAGGGAAGGAACGAGGCAACCGGCCGTGGCGTACAGATCATAGCCCTGGAGGCTCTGAAATACAAGAAGATGCCGATCAAGGGAGCGACCGTCGCAGTACAGGGATTCGGAAACGTCGGAGGAATCGGCGCGCAGCTCATGCAGGACAACGGCATGAAGGTCGTGGCCGTCAGCGACTCTAAGGGCGGAATTTACAACGCGAATGGTCTCGACGTCACAAGCGTCATGAAGTGGAAGCAACAGAACAACACAGTCAAGGACTTCAAGGGAGCACAGAACATATCCAACGAGGAAATCCTCGAACTGGATGTTGATGTCCTTGCCCCATGCGGACTCGAGAATGCGATTACGAAGAAGAATGCGGACAAGGTCAAGGCGAAGATCACTTCTGAAGGTGCGAACGGTCCGACAACTCCGGATGCGGATGATATACTCTATGACAACGGCGTATTCGTCTGTCCCGATGTTCTCGCGAACGCGGGCGGTGTCACTGTATCATATTTCGAATGGGTACAGGGATTACAGAACTTCTTCTGGTCGGAAGATGATGTCAACAAGCGGCTCAATGACATCATAGTGAATGCTTTCATGAATGTCATGGATCAGGCGAAGAAATACAAAGTCAACAACAGAAAGGCAGCCTACTGTTTGGCAGTGGACAGAGTTGCAGAAGCAATCAGGCTCAGGGGCTTGTTCCCGTAGACTGACTTTGCGAATAGCCTATTAATCAAACCCCTTCACTTTTCCAATTTTATTTCAACAATTTCTCAGGAGCAACCTTCATCTTTTTATTTTAAAACCATTTAGACCCTCTCGTGTCGAGATTTCACGTGAAGGACGAGCAGCTCCTAAAACTGCTTTCAGACCTCGGGATTGAAGAACCGACCGAGATTCAGGAAGCCGCGATCCCGGAGATATTGAAAGGCGGCAATGTGCTCGTCATTGCGCCTACGGGGATAGGTAAAACGGAAGCTGCAATGCTTCCAGTCATAGAGAAGATAATGCTCGAAAGACCAAAGGGAATAGCCTGCCTATACATCACGCCGCTCCGGGCGCTGAACAGAGACATGCTGCGACGCCTGTTGGAGTTCGGTAAGAGACTCGACATCACAATAGGAGTCCGCCATGGGGACACGACTCAGACAGAGAGACAGAAGCAATCACGATCACCTCCTCAGATTTTGATCACAACTCCCGAGACATTTCAAATCCTGTTCCTAGGTCCTCGGCTCAGGTCCCATCTAAAGCATGTGAAGTGGGTAATAATTGATGAAATCCACGAGCTCGCCGAGGACGAGAGGGGGGCGCAGCTTGCAATAGGCCTGGAGAGGCTGGCGAATATCTGCGGAGAATTCCAGAGGATCGGCCTATCGGCGACCGTGGGAGATCCTGATGTGATAACAAGATTTCTCACAGGAGAGAACAGAGATGCAAAAACAATTCGAATTGCGCGTACAAAAGAAATCGACCTTGCTGTCGAAAGCCCGAACCCGAACGAGGATGATGTGGAGCGATCAACTAAGCTTCAAACGGATGCGAAACACGTAGCCTGCATGAGAAGAGCAAGGGATTTGATAGAAAAACACCAATCGACGCTTTTCTTCGTGAACACGAGGGACACCGCAGAAGCCCTCGGGGTGAGGTACAGATTGTGGGACGAGAATTTCAGAATAGGGGTGCACCACGGATCTCTTTCGAGGGAGGTCAGGATGCAGATGGAGGAGGAATTCAAAAAGGAATTATTGAAGGCGCTCATCTGCACCTCATCGCTCGAGCTGGGGATCGATATCGGTTCGGCGGATTTTACTCTGCAGTTCAATTCGCCCAGACAGGTCACGAGGATAATTCAGAGAGTCGGCAGATCCGGTCATAGAATCGGGAAAAGATCGGTCGGCAGAATCATTGCCACAGATTTCCCGGAGATAATTGAGAGCGCGGTGATCTGCAGGAAGGCCATGTGCGGGGAGCTCGAGAGATTCAAGATAAGAAAGAACCCGCTCGCCGTCCTTTCCAACCAGATAGCAGCGATGGTAATGGCAGCTGGCTCAATCGAGGCAGATGAGATATTCTCAACGGTAAGGAGAGCGTATCCGTATGCCGATCTCTCCAAGAGCACATTTGACAGAGTAGTCTCTGCGATGAGAGAACTTCGTACGGTCAATATTGAAGGATCACGGCTGAGAAAGACTGGGAAGACCATGAAATATTTCTTCGACAACATCTCGATGATTCCGGATGAGAAGACCTTCAAAATTCGTGAGATATCATCGAGAGGGGTGATCGGATCACTCGATGAGAGCTTCGTAGCGGCATCTCTCGAGCCTTATTCGACATTTGTCGCGAGAGGCAGAACATGGCAGGTTGTAGAGGTTAGAGAGAGCGAGGTGCTTGTCGAGGAGGTCAAGGAGATTGCCGCGACTCCGTCTTGGATAGGAGAGGAGATACCAGTGCCATTTGCGGTCGCCCAGGAGGTCGGAGACCTCCGTGCAAAAAGAGAATGCCCCGGATACCCAATGCACGCGGATGCAGTCGCCGAGTTCAACGAATTTCTCAAGAAGCAGGAGGAGGCGAAAGCCATTGTTCCTGCGGCTAATCAGATATTGATCGAGCGGGGAGACAAGCTTCTGGTGATACATGCCTGCTTCGGAACAAAGACCAATGAGACCCTGTCAAAGCTCATCGGGAGCCTGCTCTCCGCGAAACTGGGGGAGAGCATCGGAGTCGAGAGCAATGCGTATTCCATTGTCCTCCAGACTCCTGGGAGCATCAGACCATCGGATGTGGAGAAAATATTGCGCGAGACTAAGCCCGGGACGCTCGAGGCGATATTCAGAGTGTTGCTGAGATCGTCAAATTCGCTCAAATGGCAATTCCTTCATGTGGCTAAGAAATTCGGAGCGATAGAGAAGGGTGCGGATTACAGATCGGTCAATCTCTCGAGGATAATGGATATCTTCGAGGATTCCGTGCTCTACGAGGAGACATTGGAAAGGACATTGTTCGAAGAGCTGGACATCGAACAGGCGTCCGATGTGTTAAAGAGTATCCAGGGAGGGCAGATAGAGCTGCTAACAGGAAGGCTCTCCCCGCTCGGCGAGAAAATGATCTCCGAGCAGAGCGAGCTGATGCTACCTCGCACGGCGGATAGGACAATCCTCATGGCCCTGAGAAACAGGCTCATGGAGGAGCAGGTGATATTGCATTGTTTGAAATGCCATACGGAGAGAAGATCGCTTGTGAAGAACTTGCCGTCGAAGATAAGCTGCAATAACTGCGGAGGCGTAATGCTCGCAGTATCCAGGCCATATGCGAAGGATGATCTGAAGGCGCTCAAGAAGAAGGGAAGGAAGGAAGACGCAGAGAAAATCAAGAAACTGTACAAGACGGCGAGCCTTGTCATGGCGAACGGACGAAGAGCTGTTATCGCGCTCGTCGCAAGAGGCGTTGGTCCGGACACCGCTGCCAGACTGCTGCAGAGATATTACCGTTCCGAGGAGGAATTCCTGAGAGATATTCTCGCAGCCGAGGTACTCTACGCACGGACCAAGAGATTCTGGGATTGAATCGTTCACATCACCAACGGCGGTTGTGTTCCAATGAACCCTTTCGCGATAATGTATATCTCAGAGCTAGAAGCCCTTGATGCCTTTGGGCTGTGCCCCTTCACGCTTCTGAATTCCCGCTTGACTTTGTCAAAATATTCAGGATATAGATCGCCTTCGAAGACCTTGACGACGAAGCTGCCTCCCTCGCGCAGAGTCTTTTTTGCGAATCCGAGTGCATATTCGCAGAGCTCGATCGAGCGCGCATGGTCCGTCGAGTAATTACCGCTTATATTGGGCGACATGTCCGATATGACGACATCTGCTGAGCCGCCTAATTTTTCAATTATGGATTTTATAGTCTTGTCATCTCGGATATCCCCTAGCACGAATTCAACCCCCTCGATCGGTCTCATTCGCTTGATGTCCGCCCCGATGACTTTCCCTGTGGCTCCAACAATTTCTGAGGAGATCTGCGACCAACCTCCGGGGGATGCCCCAAGATCGATTACTCTATCTCCAGTATGAATGACATCAAATTTCTCGATGATTTGCTTCAGCTTATAAGCCGCCCTGCTCCGGTATTTTTCCTTTTTTGCAAGACGGTAATAATATTCCTTCTTTCTTTTCGATTGCCAGCGTCTAGTCACGGCCCCAGATAGATAGTTCGAAGTAGAATATCTTTTCTTACAAGTAAGGCCATATAACGGCGTAATTTAGAAAAGAATAAAAAGAGATGCTAGAATTCCTCGAAAGTCGGAATGAGAAATATGTCAGAGACCGTAGTAGAGGTTCGAGATTTATCAAAATATTATCCGCCAGATGTGAAAGCGGTTGACGGAATCAGTTTCACGATTGGAGCTGGCCAAATATTCTCAATGCTTGGGCCGAACGGTGCTGGGAAGACCACGACCGTTGAAATTTTAGAAGGATTGAGAAACCCTACCTCTGGAGAAGTCATGATCTTCGGGCAGAATATACTCAAGGATTATTCGAAACTGAGAAAAAGAGTGGGCATCCTTCCACAGAATTTCGAGCCTTTCGATCTGTTGAAACCGTGGGAGGCTATACAATATTGGACCCAGCTCTACGACATCAGAATCACCAAGAAGGAGATCAATCGAGCTCTCGAGCGGGTTGGCCTCTTTGAAAGAAGAAATATCCATTCCAAGAAATTATCCGGGGGAGAAAAGAGGAAGCTGGGTATCGCACTTTCGCTTGTGAACAACCCGGAGCTGTTATTCCTCGATGAGCCGACAACAGGTCTTGATCCAAAGGGCCGAAGAGATCTCTGGGCACTGATCAATGAGATCAAAGAGAAAGGAACAACCGTCTTTCTCACGACTCATTATCTCGATGAGGCCGAGAGACTTGCAGATGACGTATCCATCATGCATAAAGGGAAGATAATTGCCGAGGGCTCACCAGACAATCTTGTTGAGAAGTATGGGAAAGCCACAATAGTCGTACTTGAGGGAGCAGGGAGCTCGGGTCTCCAGAAATTGAAGGAAAAAGGCATAGATGCACATCTGGACGACGCGGATGAAAGAGATGTCCTCGTCCCCGTAAGGAAGCATTCTGAGATGAAGAGCATGATGTGCACCTTGGCAAGCTCGGACATCAATATGGCAGACATTTACACGAGGAGAGAGACGCTCGAGGATGTCTTCTTGAATCTTGTCGGCAGCAAAATGGAGGACGGGGTGCTGAAAGAATGAACCGCATCATCTCGGACACTATCAACTTCGGAAAGCAATATATGCGTTCGAGGATCGGGATGTTCTTCGCATTAGTCTTCCCGGTTCTGATCATCCTCGTCTTCGGCGCGATCTTTATGGGAGGAGGGACATCAAAAATCACGCTCCATGCCCAGAATCTGGATGAAGGGAGTCAGGGTGATGCTTTCTTGAACGCGTTAAACAGTACGACACTATTTGATATTGTCGAAATTCCCTCGAACGAAAGCATTGAACAATATATCAATAATAATTCTTTGACGGTTGCGATCTTCATCCCGAAGAATTTCACATTCGACATTGGAGAGCATCTCCTGTTTAATGAGCCTGGCACGGTAGATATCATCATCTATGGAGATCCTTCGAAGTCGACTTACGGCACGGTAATAGGAGCTGCAGAAGCAGTTGCCGAGGGGATGAATTTCAGACTGATAGGGAAGATCCCTATCATTAATACTGTCCCGATAAACATCAATCCAGGAGATGATGGGGAGACCCAGTTTAATTACATTGACTTCTATCTTCCAGGAATTGTCGGTTTCACAGTGATGACAAATTCCCTGTTTGCAATGACAAGCACTTGTGCGGAATACAGACAACGCAATTATTACAAACTGCTGGCAACCACCAACATCAAGAAATGGGAATGGCTTGTTTCTAAATTCATATTCTATACTCTACTGCTTTGGCTTGCACTTGTCCTGACTTATTTTGTCGGAAGAGCTGTCTTTGATATGCAGGCTCAGCTTACACCCATCGCATTCGTGATAATCGCGGTAGGAGCATTCACATTTACCGCAATGGGCATGCTTGTAGGCATCGTCGTAAAAGATCCTGAGGGAGCGAGCGCAATCGCCAATGCGATCGGATTCCCTATGATGTTCCTATCCGGCACTTTCTTCCCGCTCGAAATGATGCCAGACTATCTTCAGATAGTCGCAGGTGTAATGCCGCTTACATATCTAAATAACGGTCTCAGAGATACGATGGTGTACTTCAACGACGGGAACGCGCTCATCAATCTCGCAATCGTGTTCATAATAGGCATAGTATTTTTCATATTAGCAAGCAAATTCATGTCCTGGAAGGAAAAATGATGCTTCCTCTGTAATTAAATTGGAAGACACGACAATGACGATAAACAATTACTGAAGCGTCATTTGGCAAGAATTTTTATTGTAATGGCTCATTGACGCTGCGGGATGCACTGTTGGACAACGCGTTGATAGCACTTATTATCTTTGCAGTGGTCTACATAGTAATAGTCCTCGACCTGGCTGACAGGACGGTCGCGGTGATTTTCGGGGCACTCCTGATGGTCGGCCTGGGCATCTTGAACGAACAGGATGCAGTCGCCTCGATTCATTGGGAGGCGATCGGACTAATATTTGGAATGTTCGTCCTGGTCGCGGCGCTGAGCGAGAGCGGATTCTTCCGATGGATTGGATTGCACGCTCTGAAAGCCACGAATTTCAATCTGTTGAAGATATTCATCGTGTTCTGCGGTTTGTCCGCATTTCTTTCCGCCTTCATGGACTGCATCACGGTCATGGTTTTTATGGCATCCCTCACAATCGAGGTCTGCGCGATACTAAAGGCTCCTCCTCTTCCGATAATATTCGCTGAGATTTGCTCGGCCAACATAGGAGGATCGGCGACCATGGTGGGCGACCCGCCGAATGTCATCGTGGGAACGGAGCTTAACCTGACCTTCATTGATTTCGCGACGCATACGGCGCCGATAGCAATCGTCGCTTTCGCAGTGAATCTATTGTTCTTCGGGCTTTGGTACAAGGGAATTTTCGAAAGGAAGAACGTCGACCTGAAGAAGATAATCGAAGAGCACAAGGACTTGGATCCTTTCAGCGCGGTCACGGACATCCATCAGATGAGAATGGCCCTGATGGTCTTCGCCTTCACGGTCACCCTGCTGATAATGCACAATGTATTGGACCTCATCGTGGCATATGTGGCGATCCTTGGTGCGGCGCTCGTGATAATACTCGGAAGGAGGAGATTGGACGATCTCATCCAGAAGATCGATTGGCACACCATTGTATTCCTTGCAGGGCTGTTCGTCATGGTGGGAGGACTTGAGAAAAGCGGGCTGCTTGCAGGCT
>JAOUEZ010000058.1 GCA_029858465.1 Thermoplasmata archaeon
CACGGCCTTCTATCCACGACCACTCCCGAAGGAAATCCAGAATATCCGTTCGACCTCGCGGAGCTTGCTGCGGCGGCGGGTGCGAACTATGTCGCGAGATGGACGGTCAGGCACGTCCATGAGCTTGTCAAGGCTTTCGAGAAGGCAATGCAAAAGGAAGGGTTCAGCTTCGTCGAAGCGGTGTCAGGCTGCCCGACTGGGTTCGGCAGGAGGAACAGGATGGGCGACCCCGTTCAGTTGATGGAGTGGCTGAAGAGCATCTCGGTGAAAAGGGAGAAGCTGAAGACCTACGAGCTCGACCATATGGATGTAAACACCAAGGGATTGATTACGGTAGGAGAATTCGTTGACAGAAACAGGATGTCATTGCTCCAGATATTGAATGCCTATCGCGAAAAGAAAGCTCAGGAGGAGCCCGCAATTGGTTGACATCAGGTTCGCCGGCTTCGGAGGACAAGGGATAATTCTCATGGGTATCGCCCTCGCGCGAGCGACCGTGCTGTACGATATAGTCAAAGAGGGAGATACCGTCAAACGGAAATTTGCGGCACAGACGCAATCATACGGACCTTCTGCACGAGGGGGCCAATCAAGATGCGATGTGAGGATATCCGAATCAGAAATCTATTATCCGTTCATCGATGTGCCTGACATTCTTGTCGTCATGTCGGAGCAGGCATACAGGAAATATGCGGGCAGAATAGAAAAAGCGAGCATGATGATACTCGACAGCGACCTTGTGCGGCAGAACCCGTCGTGCACGGTCGTCAGGATACCTGCCACCAGAATCGCCAAGGAGCAGCTCGAGGCCAGAATAGTTGCAAACATGGTGATGCTCGGCGCGGTCCAGGCAATAACGAACATCGTCTCATGGGATGCTCTCCTGAAATCCACTTTGGAAATGGTGCCCGAGTCGACGCACGAGCTCAATCGCAAAGCTCTTGACAAGGGAAGAGAGTTAGGAAAAGAGGCTGCAGCTACATGCGCATATGGAGGATGAGAGAATGAACAAGATCATCCAGCAAGCACTTTCTGAGGGAAGGAAGCATCTTTCCGAGAACGAGGTGAAGCAGGTGCTGAAGGATTTTGAGATCCCAACGACCGACTTCCAATATTTCCACGATCTATCCGAAGTAGATTTTGACAAGCTCAAATTCCCTGTCGCATTGAAGATCTGCTCCCCGAATATCCTCCACAAGACGGACGTAGGCGGTGTCGTTCTGAACATCCAGAAAAGGGAAGAATTGACAAAGCATGCGGATCAGATGAAGAATAAATTCCCCGGCGAGGGGCTGCTCGTAGAGCCGATGTACAAGGGCTTGGTTGAGGTCATCATCGGCCTGATAAATGACGCAACCTTTGGTCTGACGATCATGTTCGGCATCGGAGGCATCTACACGGAGGTCTACAAGGATGTGACCTTCCGCGTCATCCCGATACAAAGGACGGATGCGGAGGAGATGCTGACGGAGCTTAGGGCATCCCCGATATTGGAGGGGGCAAGGAAAATCAAGATAGACAAGGAGAAACTGGTCCAAATGATTCTGAAGACATCGGAGTTTGCAAATGCCAACTCCAAGATAATCGATCAGATGGATCTCAACCCGGTCTTCTTAACGGAGGATAGCGTCAGGGCGGTCGATGCGAAACTGATTCTAAGATAAACGGCATTCTTTTCCGTCAGGATTATATCTGGATTCCCTGATTCTTCCTAAGGAGGGGCATCCAATGAGGATTGAAAGAGAGAAAATTGCGGAAGGCTATTTCAAATGCACAGATTCGGAGAGGGCTGCATTTGAGGCTGGAATAAAGCTCGGAACGGTATATCATCAGTTTGTCGGAACGCCGATCAGCATTGAAAATGTCGAACTGCTCGAGAACGCTATTGCCGAAGGAACGAAAATTCAACCTTTCGTATACGACGCAGAAGTCCATATTTCTAGGGATGTTCTTCGCAGTAAGAAGAGCGAATTCGATTACATTTCGCTTACCGGCGACATGATGAACGTAAGCCTTATCGTTGATTTCAAAGGAGTGAGGGTCTTCGCAAAGATGAAATTCGTCCCCGAGATGAATTATCCTCTGATGTTTATCGAAAAGGTTGAAAAAAAATAGCCCTTCGCGGGCCTGTTGGTTTAAGTATTCTGCCACATCTGGCGTACTCGGACATGTTTGATATATCTCAAGCACACAACTTCTTGTGTAAAATGAGAAACAAAATTATAGAACGACCACGATATGGGTTAGCACATCTTTCAATTGCCTGAGGAGTTCGGGGGAATTACTAAAAAATGCCAAAAAGCGTAAAGATAGGTATCACCGGCCTTCCTGGGTCCGGAAAGACCCAAGCCCTCAAAAAAGTAGTTGAAATGCTGGAGCTGGAGAGCTACAAGGTGGGGGGCATGATCACGGAACCCATCCTTGAGAAGAACAGGCGTGTAGGATTCTATGTGGTGAACTGGGAGTCGAAGAACAAAGCGGTTCTGGCACACATGAGTGTGAAATCGAAATTCATGGTCGGCAAATATGGTGTGGATCTCTCGAGCCTCGATACGATCGGGGTCGAGGCATTGAAGTGCGCATGCCAAGACGCAGATGTCATAGTAGTGGATGAAGTTGGCAAGATGGAAGTGGAAAGCGACAGCTTCGTCAAGGCCGTCAAGGACGCGATGGACACCGACAAGCCGATGATCCTGACTCTACACAAGAAATCGAGAAATCCTCTTCTCCAAGACATCAGAAGAAGAGATGATGTAAGAATTTTAGAGGTCACGCCGATAAACAGAAACCTCCTCCCATACAAGATAATCAAGCTGATGAAAGGCGAGTACGTGTGAATGATAAATTCTCCTTGACGATCGTTCAAGAAGGGGACACAAAGCTTATCGTACCAGCTGATCACCAGAGCAGCGGCCCGGCCTCCTCGAACATGCCCGTGTTTTACAATCCTCAGATGGAATTCAGCAGGGACATGAGTGTGGCAATCATGTCAAACCTGCTAGACGACGGCGATTCCTTTTTAGACGGACTAGCTGCTGCAGGAAGCAGAGGTATAAGGATTGCGAAGGAGTGTGGGAAGAAAATCGAATTGCACCTGAATGATACGAACACGCTTTCCGTTGAGATATCAAGAAGGAACCTCGATCTCAACGGCATCTCACGAACATCGATAAGCAATAAGGACCTCAGGCTTCTGCTGAGTGAGGGATCTTATGATTGTGTGGATATAGATCCCTTCGGGACGCCTGCCCCTTTCTTCCCGATGGCAATAAAAGCGGTCAACAAGCAAGGGATATTATGCGTGACTGCCACTGATACTGGCACAATCTCCGGAATATTCCCGAAAGCGTGCCTCAGAAAATATGGAACTCGGGCTTCTCGAACTCCTTTTGCGCATGAGATCGGCGTCAGGAATC
This sequence comes from Thermoplasmata archaeon, assembly GCA_029858465.1. Classification (GTDB taxonomy): domain Archaea; phylum Thermoplasmatota; class Thermoplasmata; order UBA10834; family DTMW01; genus JAOUEZ01. Next base: position 3,417 of record JAOUEZ010000058.1, read on the forward strand.
TGGTGGGCTTCGTAGCAAGAGAGGCAATCAAGATCAGAAAAGGAATCAGGCCGATAATCTCGTATTATTCTGACCATTACGTGCGGACATTTGTGAGAATTTTGGATGATAACAAAAACTTCCATGAAAAAATTGGTTATTGCTATTTCGACAAAGAAAATCTCGATAGAAAATATTCGGCAGAAGATGGGCAAAACGCGATAGGACCGATTTGGATTGTCGAGCTATCCGATTCATCCTTCCTGAGAACCATGAGGATTCCGTCTCACCTCGGCACTGCGGAAAGGATTGTGTCGCTGATTCAGTCATTGATTGTAGAGACGCGTATCCAGAGACCATTTTTTAACATCGATGAGTTCGCGAGAAAGGCGAAGATCAACCCGCCGAAAATGGATGCATTGGTAGAGAGGCTAAACCAGGCAGGAACCGCTGCCAGGACTCATTTTGGTCCGAAGACCTTCTGCACGGATCTGCCCATCGAAGATGTCATTAGGTCTATGACTCGGTGATGATGCACAGGCCGCCATCCGAACTTTTGATATATCTATCAATAGATGGCGTGGACGATCTGTATGTCAACTCTCGCAATTTTGGGAACTCAATGGGGGGACGAGGGAAAAGGAAAATTGGTTGATTTTCTAGCCGAGCCTGCAAAGGCGGTCGTCCGATTCCAGGGAGGAGACAATGCTGGGCACACAGTGAAGATAGGCTCAGAAGAATTCAAGCTGCACCTGCTGCCTTCCGGCATTCTGAGGAAGGGAAAGCTGGCGATTATCGGCAACGGAGTGATAATCAATCCCAAAGTCCTGATTAACGAAATCGACGGATTGGCCAAGAGAGGCATCGATTGCTCATCTCTCAGGATAAGCGACCGCGCCAATCTCATAATGCCATATCATGTGATGCTCGACGGCGCCGAGGAGCGCCTCAAGGCGGGCAAGCAGGTCGGCACGACCGGAAGAGGCATTGGGCCGTGCTATTCGGACAAGGTCGCCAGGATAGGCATAAGAATGTGCGACCTCATCGATGAGAAGGTGCTCAAGGAGAAACTGTCCTTCATAGTAGATCTGAAGAAGCGGATGCTGAGAGCTTATGACATGGACGAAGGCCTTGATTGCGATTCAATAGTTCGCGAATATCTGGAATACGGGAACCGCCTGAGAGAATATGTGACGGACACGGCAGTTCTTCTTGAAAAGCTGCTCAAGAAAGACAGCAAGATACTCTTCGAAGGAGCCCAGGGAGCGTTACTGGACGTCGATTTCGGCACATATCCGTACGTCACATCCTCCAACACAATCGGAGGAAATATCGCGACCGGGTCAGGCTTTCCGCCGAAACAGATCGACAGGATACTGGGGATTGCAAAAGGATACACCACAAGGGTAGGCGCAGGACCTTTCCCGACCGAGCTGCCTGAAAGCGAGAGCATGGAGCTCGCGAAGGCGGGCGGAGAGTTCGGCACGACGACCGGCAGGATGAGGAGATGCGGCTGGCTTGACCTCGTGGTCGTCTCTCATTCGATCAGACTTTCCGGGATAGATACGCTCGCCCTGACGAAGATGGACGTGCTCGGCAAGATAGACAAGATCAAAATTTGCGATCATTACATCCTTGACGGAAAGAAGACAAGTGCTTTTCCCGCATCATTGGAGCAATTGTCGAAATGCGAACCGGTCTACAAGAGCTTCGGTTCATGGGGAGAGTTGTCAGATTCGGAAATCGAGAAGATGAAGAAGAGAGGCAGGGCGGCACTGCCCGTCGAGATCAAGAAATATTTGGAGCATATCGAGAAGATATTGAGAATACCTGTTTCCGCAATAGGATTGGGGAAGGAGCGGGACAGGACGGTAATTCTAAGGAATATCTGGCCAAAGTAGCATCAGGCATGTTGACAACGCTATAAGGCGTCCGCATCAATGTTAAATAGACGGCCTCGCATGAAACCGGCGAATGCGGAAGCTCATCATTTCCGAAAAGAATCATGCCGCAATGAGAATTGCGACCATACTGTCCGACGGCAAAGCGAGCAGGAAGAATATTAGCGGCATTCAGATTTTCCAATTTGAAAGACCAAACGAGTTTTTCTCAATCATCGGGCTTAGAGGACATCTTGTCGCACTCGACTATCCCAAGGAATACAACGATTGGCACAGCACTGACATAAGTGAGCTGATTAATGTCGACCCGATCAAGATAATTGACGCCTCATCGAAAAAAATAGTCGGTGGATTACGCAAACTTGCCTCGGACTCCGATGAGATAATCATCGCGACCGACTACGACAGAGAGGGGGAGCTCATCGGGGTCGAGAGCCTTGAAGAACTCGACTGGAAAAAGCCTGTTAAGAGGGCTAAGTTCTCCGCATTGACGAAGACCGAGGTGCTGGACGCGTTTAAGAACACCTCCGAGGTCGACTTCAAACTCGCTGCCGCTGCTGAGACGAGGCAGATAATCGATTTGAAATGGGGAGCTGCGCTGACACGGTTTCTCTCCACGACGACCGGGCAGACAGGCAGGGATTTCCTTTCCGTTGGAAGGGTGCAGAGCCCGACTTTGGCGTTAATCGTCGATAGAGAAAGAGAGATTGAATCGTTCGTGCCGATGAAATTCTGGGAGATCATAGCCGATCTTGCGAAGCAGGAACCGTCAGCCGATATTTTCCACGCGATACATTCGCACGGAAAATTCGATGATAAAGAGAAGGCGCATCAGATAATTGAAAGGATCAAATCATCAAAGACCGGCACAGTGCTGAGCTATTCTGCAGAGGAGAGGAACGAATATCCTCCGCATCCTTTCAACACTACTCAATTCCTCGCGGAAGCGAGCAAGCTGGGCATGTCGGCCTCACATGCGATGAGAGTCGCCGAGGACCTGTACACAGACGGATACATTTCCTATCCGAGGACTGACAACACCGTCTATCCGAAATCGCTCAGCCTCAGGCAGATACTGAAGAATCTGGAAGCAACGGAATTCGGAGAATATGCGAGAAAGATACTCGCGATGGATTCCCTGAGACCTTCCAGAGGCAGGACGATCACGACCGACCATCCGCCTATACATCCGACATCTCCGGCTACAAGGGACGAATTGAAGGGTAATAAATGGACGATCTATGAACTTGTCTGCAGGAGATTCCTTGCGACCTTGTCTCCTTCGTCGATCGTGGAAATTCAGAATTCGGAGATAAAGATAGCCGACGAGTTGTTCAACGCTCACGGAAGGAAAATGATAGCGCAAGGGTGGAGAGAGATCTACACCTACTGGAAATTCGACGGCAAACCCTTACCGTTGCTTTCGAATGATGAGGTGGTCGATGTCAAGCATCTGAGGACAAAAGAGGAGGAGACGAAGCCTCCGGCGAGGTACTCACAGGGAACCTTGATACAGGAGATGGAGAGGAAGGGGCTCGGTACAAAGAGCACAAGGCACGAGATAATCCAGAAGCTCTACGACCGGAAATTCGTCCACGGCAGCAGGCTGAGACCTACACCGATCGGGATGGCTGTCATTGTCGCACTGGAGAATCACGCCAGAGAGGTCACCGATGAGAAGATGACCGCGACTTTGGAGAAGGACATGGACCTGATCGCCAAAGGTGGCCAGACGCAGGACGAGGTCATCGAAGAGAGCCAGGCGATGCTCGAAGACGTTGTGAAAGTCTTGAAGAAGAACAAGGACGCGATAGCGGCAGACATCAAGATTGCGCTCAGCAAGCAGAAATATCTCGGTAAGTGCCCGACCTGCGGAAAAGGGGAGATGACACTGATCAGGATGCGCGGGGGTAAGAGGTTCATCGGATGCTCAGGGTATCCCGACTGCAAGACCGCCTTCCCAGTACCGGCGATGGGGCACATAGAGCCCACAGGCGAGGCCTGCCCCGAATGCAAGGCTCCAAAGGTTATCGTGCCGGAAAGGGGGAAGAAGGCTGGAAGCATTTGCATCAACCCCAAATGCCCGTCGAGAATGAAGCATTCAAAGATCGGTATCTGCCCGAACTGCGGCTCAGGATTGCATATTGTTTATTCCGCGAGGGGAAAGAGGTTCCTTGGATGCGAGGGTTATCCGAAATGCAGGACTACGTATCCTTTGCCTCAGAAAGGAGGGATAGTCGCAACTGAGGAGAACTGCGAGACATGCAAGGCGCCGATAATCAAAGTTGTCTCGAAGGGCAGGAGACCATGGACCCTGTGTGTCAACATAGAATGCCCGAGCAAGAAGAAACCAGCTGAAGAGGCAAAGAATTCGGAAAAAGATAATAAAAACGAATAATCAGCGCTCACGGAG
>JAOUEZ010000059.1 GCA_029858465.1 Thermoplasmata archaeon
CTAAATGCAGCTGCAATCATGATGAGACTCGTCACAGGATTATGTTATTGGCGCCACGGATTTGACTGCCTCTAGCAGCTTCTCCACTTGGAAAGGTTTTGCGACGAACTCGGCCGCTCCTGCTCTGAGCGCCTCCTTTCGAAGCGTCTCTTTAACCAATGCGCTGACAATAATGATCTTTGCGTTCGAATCTATTTCCTTGATCTTAGTTATCGCAGAAAGCCCATCCATTCCGGGCATGAGAATGTCCATGAGAACGACATCTGGTCTCAGGGATTCGTATTTTTCAATCGCCTCAAGGCCGTTGGATGCCTCTCCGACAACGGTATAGTCGTGAGATTCCAGAATATCTTTTATCATCTCTCTTATGAAAGGAGCGTCTTCAACTATCAGGACCTTTCGCATTATATCCTCACCAACGGAAACATAGACCTTCGGAGTCGCGAAACGGGATATTTCAAACTAAGGTTGAATTCCCGTTGTCTCGTCAACTCCCCGTCAGATGATTGTCGAAATCGGTTATGTCATATATATAATTCTTTACAGTATTATCGAAATCCAAATCCATCCAGTCATTCAATAATCGCATTGCAATAATTGAATGATGCTTAGGCATAAGAGCAGAATAACTGTGATTTTCTTGTTGTTCTGAGATACGCAACGATCCCCCGGCACTTTAAGATTTTTAGCAATCGGTCGTATGACTGTCTTTCGTCACAGAATCCAATTATCTGACGATTTGTCGGCTGATAAATTTTACCAGATATTTCAGTGAAGACGACATCTGGGAAATCATTAAATAGCGTATATTATATAAGACAATTTGTCTGACAAGTGTCAGACCGAGAAGGGATGGGAATGACACTGGGCCTTTTCGGTAGGCAGCGCGAACAACCCGAATACGATGAGCAGACTGGTGATTCACGCTGGAGTATAGCCAAAATCAGAGACAACACCGAAGGCAAGAAGACAAAGGTGAAATCGCCTTTCAGCATCTGGAGCGCGACGAAGTATATCCTTGTACTATCGATTCTGCTCTGGTGGCTGCCTGTCTTTGGCCAGATGATCGCAGGGTATGTCGGCGGAAGGCGCGCAGGAAGCCCCTGGAAAGGGGTGGCTGCAGCGATTCTGCCAGTGATAGCAATCATATCAGTGATGACAGCGATAGACTACTTCCTTCCCCAAATGGCCACCGGCAACGGTCCGGCGTCAGCATCTCTTCTCCAAGGATTTGTGGCTGCAGTCCCGTTTATTGGTCCATATCTGGATTTCACGAGGGAATATGTGACCCAGTTCATCGCATCTTTGCAGGGAGCTTCCCCCTATGAGATGAACAGCTATTTCCTCACGATAGCCTTTGCATATATTGGCGGAATAATATCGGAGCAGGCCAAAAGGGAGATCGAGTCGGCCTCTGCGCAGCCGAGACCGCAGACGACAGTGATGGTCGCGCCCGCAGGAGTGGCGCCAGCATATTATACCCCGCAATACAGACGTACCCTGGTAACGCCCGAGGGGCATGGGTACGCGGGGAACATTCTTTCATTCTTCCATCTCCAGCGCCGTCCGACCGGCAGAAGGTTTGACCAGATGGTCTCTGTCAATCCATCCGCAGCTACAAGAGCATCCGGTGCAACTGGTAAAAAGAAGAAACTGGTCCGAAAGCAGGCCATTAGAAGCAGCGTTGACATTAACGACAATGTTCCAATGGCGAAAGTCTATTCCAGACAGGTCAAGTCAATGAGATCTCGCAAGACTCCTCAGGTGAAGCGATCCCCCGTAAAAATGAGAGCTGACAAGCATCGACGGATTGAGTATCAATCTCTCAGGATCAACCCAAAGAATCCTAAGTCGCTCATGCGAGCGGAGAAACTCATCGAAATGAAATGGAACCCAAAGAAAAGAAGGAAGCCCATGCGTGTTCCTATTCCTCCCAACAGAACCAAGAGCGCCAGGGCAAGGGCGGCGATACTTAACCGAAACTCAGGCGGATGGGGCTCATTCTGAGCTCATAATTTGCTTTTTGGTGAGAAGGCTTTTTATCGTCCCCGTCTTAAGGGTTGATTCACAATAAGCTGGTCAATATGTTCTGCCCCAAATGCAAGTCGCTCTGTTTCCCTAAAGATGGCGTCGTCACCTGCAATAAATGCGGCTACCAGATTGCGGATAGCAGGAAGAAGAAGGGCGTAATCACCAAGAAGAGAGAGCGGGAATTCATAATAGTCGAGGAGGCGGCCGCGACCCTGCCGACGACAGATGTGAGCTGCCCAAAATGCGGAAACGGCAAAGCCTTCTGGGTATTGAGACAGACCAGGGCTGCGGACGAACCAGAAACCAGGATATTCAGGTGCACGAAGTGCTCGCATTCCTGGAGGGAGTATTGATCTCATCCTCCATCGGAAACGGCTAAAGTTAAGCTCAGTGCACTGACCAAAATATTTTAACCGCCATACCAGCTACGGGTGTACAGCACAGAAGGGGGATGTATGTTCCAGGCAAGAACCAAGGCAGACACTCTGAAAGAGCTTGTCACAATAGTCTCGACCCTCGTTGATGAGGCAAAATTCACGATCGATAAAGAAGGAATTTCCTTGAGAGCAGTCGACCCGGCACACGTCGCAATGGTCGATCTCAAACTGAGCAAGGATGCATTCGATTCGTACGAGGCCGAGGACACGGAACTCGGTATCGACGTCGCCAAACTTGATCAATTCCTGCGACTCGCAAAGGCGGGGGAGCCGATAGACCTCATACACGACGAGGAAAAGAGAAGGCTGAATGTAACCGTAGGAAACACAACGAAGAAGATGAGCCTCATTGACACAACTGGCATGAGCGAGCCTAAGGTGCCGAACCTATCTCTGCCCGCGAAGGTTTCGCTCAAGATCGAGGAGATCTCTCAGGGCATCAAGGCTTCAGAATCCGTTTCGGACCATATAGCGCTCACCGCCACGGCTGATTTCTTCGAGATCATTTGCGAGGGGGATACAGACCAGGTTCAGATGAAGCTCTCGAAGGACCAGCTGATAGCCCTGGACTGCGAGGACAAAGTGAAAAGTCTGTTTCCGCTCGAATATTTCTCGAACATGATGCGCGCAGTGCCTCCACAGTCCAAACTTGACATGTTCCTCGGAAACGATTATCCTGTGAAGATCGAATTTAATATCTCGGGTGAAAAGGGGAATGTGACATATCTCCTAGCGCCGAGGATTGAGAGCGGAGATTGAAAATCTATATCTCGATCTTGCTCTCGATAATCTTCTTCTCCTCGCCAGATACCTGAACGAGCACTTTTATATCCTTATCCAGACGTGACTCGCTCAGCCTCTCCCTGAGAAGATCGTCAATCTGATATATCCCTGCCGAGTTTGACATTCTTATCTCGATTTCAAGCACTTTGTCCGCGCTGGTCCGTATTTCGACTTTCTCAATCGCCATGGCGGATACTGAGTGGATGTTCACGCTCCCGGACTTGAATGGTATTCTAGCCCTTCCCTGCTCCATGTCCAGGGCGTCCGCTACCTTGACAATGCCCGCCTCCAGAGTCTGCGGTATTATTCCTGACTTGTGAGAAATTATCGCGTGCAGGATCTCGCCCTGCAGCAGAGTCAGTGATGATGCATCGTAAATGTTGTGAAGGAGCCGATCTATGACGGGCACGGCCAAAGGTATCGCGAAATTCTCATGGTCCATCCTGTGCACGACATGACCTATATCGTGCAGTAATGAACCGAGCACCACAATTACCTCTGCGTCTTCTTTGGTCATTCCGTAATTCTTCACGGCGTTCGGCACTCGCTTCTTCTCAATGAAAATCCTCAGCATTTTCAGGGCGATGTTGGCGACGATTTTCACATGCGTCGGTCCATGGTCATTGAACCCCATTCGATCGATGGCCATCACGTTCGAGGCTTTCCAGAGAGCTCCGAGTTCGATGTCGTTCTCGGCCCTTGCGATTATCTCCTCCAGCTTCTTGTTTCCCTTGACGGGTATACTCAGCTTCATGTCAGCAGAGTGATTCACGGTCGCTATAATAAACAATTTGACAGGTTATTTAGAGTTGCGAAGCATACCCTGGTTCGGGGCGTACCTAATCATATGATCAGGATTGGCGTACTCGCATCCGGAGGCGGCACAAATCTCCAGGCGATCATTGATGCATGCGAGAGGGGAGACATAGACGGAAGCGTCGTGATTGTCATCTCTGACAAGGCGGATGCATACTCACTGGTGCGCGCTCGCAAGAGGGGCATAGAAGCTGTATCCATCCCTCCCGAAGGGACGGGGCGCGAGGAACATGAGAAGCTCGTGGATGCAACCCTTCAGAAGGCCCGAGTCGATCTTGTCGTTCTCGCAGGCTACATGCGAATATTGACTCCTTGGTTTATCAACAGGTATCTCGGGCGCATGATGAACATCCATCCCGCCCTCCTTCCGTCGTTCGGGGGGAAAGGCATGTACGGCGAACATGTTCACAGAGCAGTCATCGAATATGGATGCAAATTATCCGGCTGCACAGTACATTTTGTGGTCCCCGAGGTTGATGGAGGTCCGATAATCATCCAAGAATCCGTCCCAGTCCTCGAAGAGGACACTCCCGATTCTCTGGCGAGCAGGATACATCCATTGGAGCACAAGCTCTATCCAAAGGCCATTGCATTATTCGCCTCGGGCAAATTGAAAATCGAGGGAAGACGCGTCAGGATAATAGATTAAATCAGAAACCCTTTTGAATAAATAGCTGATTACGACAAATCGTTAACATAGGGGGCAGAGGGCTTGGATTCGCTCAGCGCAGAAGAAATCAAGGATTTGACTGACAGGGCGACGAGGATTCGGCAGCATATAGTGAAAATGACAAAGGAGGCCGGATCAGGTCATCCCGGCGGATCTCTCTCAGCAGTAGAGATCTTGACTTGCCTGTACTTCAAGATACTAAATCACGATCCGAAGAATCCCTCTTGGCCCGAAAGGGACAGATTCATACTTTCAAAAGGTCACGCAGCGCCCGCGCTTTATGCTGTCCTCGCAGAGGCAGGATACATACCTGTGGACGAACTGAAATCTTTGAGGAAGCTCGGCTGTCGATTGCAGGGTCATCCTTCTATGACGTGCACGCCCGGCGTCGAGATGTCAACAGGTTCGCTGGGACACGGTCTCGCAGTCGCAAATGGCATGGCGCTTGCGGCAAAGCTCGACAGGAAGTTGCACAGGATATATGTCCTGTGCGGAGACGGAGAGATGGATGTCGGCGAAATATGGGAATCAGCAATGCTCGCGTCGCATTACAAGCTGGACAATGTCGTGATGTACCTTGACAGAAACATGCTGCAGCTGGACGGTCCAACGGAGAAGATAATGTCCATTGAGCCGTTGGCGGATAAATGGAAGGCATTCGGATGGAACGTCCAGGAAATCGACGGTCATGACATGCGCGAGATATTGATGGCGACAGAGCATGCGAGCCAGAAACATGGAAAACCGTCCGTGATCATTTGCCATACCGTAAAGGGCAAGGGCGTCAGCTTCATGGAGGGATCTCTGAAGTTCCACGGAAAAGCACCCACCAACGAAGAGTGCACGAAGGCGCTTGAGGAGCTGGGAATATGCCGCCAGTGATAGGTAAGTGGAAGATGGAGAGCCAGCGCAAAGAATACGGCCAAGCGCTTGTCGAACTCGGCAAGAAGAAGACTGACATTGTCGTACTAGATGCTGACCTATCGTCATCTACGCAAACAGGAATGTTCGCCGAGGCATTCCCCGAGAGGTTCTTCAATTGCGGAATTGCCGAAGCAAACATGATGGACACAGCCGCGGGTTTGGCGGCAAGCGGGAAGACTGTATTCGCCTCCACATTTGCAGTATTTGGCACTGGCAGATGCTATGATCAGATCAGGCAATCGATTGCATATCCAAAGCTGAATGTGAAAATCGTCGTCTCGCATGCGGGCATAACAGTTGGAGGGGATGGGGCTTCACATCAGACAATTGAAGACATCGCGCTGATGCGTGTTCTGCCCAACATGACGGTGATAGTCCCTGCGGACGCTCCGCAGACAAGGAATGTGATTTTCAAGATAGTGGATTTTCACGGCCCCACATACGTAAGGATTGGCAGGGCGGATGTCCCGACCATCACGAATGCCGATGAGAAATTCGAGATAGGCAAGGCAAGTGTGGTCAGAGACGGGGATGATATCACATTGATAGGTACTGGGATAATGGTTTCAAAATGCCTTCTAGCCGCGGAGGAGCTGAAGAAACACAAGATTAGCACCAAGGTCGTCAATATGAGCACGATCAAGCCGATCGACGAGAAGACGATTGTCAAATGCGCGAGAGAAACCGGTGCGATTATCACCGCTGAGGAGCACAGTATACTTGAGGGGCTGGGTAGTGCAGTCGCCATGATATTGGGTGAGAATGCTACTATCCCAATGAGGCGCGTGGGCATTCCAGATATTTTCGGGGAGTCGGGCGACAGCGAAGAGCTAATGATAAAATACGGATTGACGTCGGAGAATATTGTCAATGCCTCACATGAGGTGTTATCGAGAAAGAAGTAATGCGAGGTTGGAAGTGATGAGGATATTTCTGGATACGGCTAATATCGAGGAGATACGCGAGGCGGCAAGCTGGGGCATTCTTGACGGGGTCACAACTAATCCCACGCTCATGGCAAAGGAAAAAAGAGAATATGATTCGATTGTCAAGGATATCGTCACCATCGTCGACGGTCCAATAAGCGCGGAAGCGATCTGCAACAAATGCGACGACATTGTCGCCGAGGCAACACAGCTGTCGAAAATGCACGAGAATATCATTGTCAAGATACCCATGTGCATCGAAGGCCTGAAAGCCGTGAGGAAATTGTCTTCGCAGGGAGTAAAGACCAACGTGACGCTCGTATTCTCCGGAACCCAGGCTCTCCTTGCGGCTAAGGCTGGAGCCAATTATGTGTCCCCATTCGTAGGTCGGCTTGATGACATCAGCGGCCATGGGATGAAGCTTGTCGAGCAGATCATCCAGATATTCCGCAATTATGGGTTCAAGACGCAGGTGATAGTAGCAAGTGTGAGACACCCTATCCACGTCCTCGAGGCAGCCCTCATGGGGGCAGATATCGCTACAGTGCCCTTCGATATCTTGAAAAAGATGACTCAGCACTCTTTAACGGACATCGGTATCGAGCGGTTCAAAGCGGATTACGAAAAACTGCCTAAGAAGTGAGCGCAAGGAATATGCACTCGTCACTCACTTCGAGAACATGACATGAGCGAAGTCGAGCTGTCAGCCGTCGTCTCAGTGCTTGATAGGATCCGCGGTACAAGCTCCAAGAATGAAAAGGTCGCTTATGCTGCACAATTTCTATCTGGCATGCCTTCAGATCAATTAGCTGATACTGCAAGATTGATGATCGGACAGGTTTTACCGGTCGAGCACGGATCTCTCGGGACTCAGTATTCAGACCTCAGTAATATCGACTCCATTGGCAGGCAGACCCAACTATTCTCCGAGAAATTGACCGTCCGGAAGGTGGTAAAAGCCTTCGCGGAAATATCTTCGATCTCGGGCTCGAAATCTCGCCAGAGAAAAGCCTCGGTTCTCAATGGGCTCATGATGAACGCCTCGAAAGTAGAGAGGGATTTTCTGATTGACTGCGTGACGGGAGATATTCGGTCAGGTTTCTCGGAGGGTTTGA
>JAOUEZ010000060.1 GCA_029858465.1 Thermoplasmata archaeon
CTGCATCGGACTCACGCAATTCCTTGCTTCTGATATCAATCTTTTCAATGGCGATTATCTAATCCCTTAGCATGAAATCTTCTAAGATATCCTTCGCTTTCTCCCTTCTCTCCTGATGCCTCTGAAGGAATTCGATCACTCTTTCCGCGAGCGCTGCCTTGCACTCCCCGCACATTATCGCACCGGATCTGCATTTCTGCATCAGGTCGTCGAGCGCCTTGTCGTCAGGGAGGAAGAAGTATTGGTTATAATTGAAAACCGAGCATATCTCGGGCTTGCCTCCGTGCTTCTTCTGTTCCTCCACCGATACCGCCCCGCCCGTGAATGCATTGCCTATCTTCCTTTTCACCGTTTTAGGGCTATCGGTGGTCCAGATCGTCATGTCTCCCTTCGAAGTTGACATCTTCTCCGAGCCCATGAGACTCGGCATCAGCTTCGCGTGTATCAGCGCCGGCTTGTAGTAGTCCAATCCTTCTGCAATGTCCCTCGTTATCCTGAAGTGCGGGTCCTGGTCTATCCCACAGGGTATGAGGCACGGGACTTTCTTTTTCTGGAAATATGATTCTAAGAAGGCCGGAACGCTCTGAATGCTCGTGAAGAATATGGAGCCTATGTTGTAGCTGTTATCGAACCCGAAGACCGCCTTCACGGTCGAGAAATTGATCTTTTTAGCCGCGCGGATTGCGAGCGGATACATCGTCTTTATGAGCTCAGTGTCCAGGAAAATCTTGGTCTTCCCTTTCTTGAATCCCATCGCGATGACGTCTAGCGCGTTCTCGTATCCCCATTTCCTCGTGTCATCCATGGACAGCTTGTCGTAGAACATGAACTTCTCATCGTCGGTCATCTGGAAATACAGCTTGACATCGAAGAGGTCCTGGAGATATTTCGTGAAAGCCCAGGGCATCAGATGCCCGATGTGCACTGGCCCTGACGGCCCTCTTCCCGTGTATAGTACGAATTTGTTTCCCTTATCGTACTCATTCAGAATCCAATCGAAATCCCTGTGCGAGTAGACTATCTTCCTCCTCAGCATGTGATGTATCTCGCCGTATTTTGACAGCCTTCTCAGAAGCGCATTGTCAATCTTCTTCGTGCCGAATCTCTCGACGAGTTCGTCATAGTCGATTTCGCCTGTGACCTGATACGGGGTGACCGTGAAATCCTCGGCCATTGTCTCTCGCCAGAGAGTAATATTCAGGGCTATAACGGTTTTCCTATGTCGGCGAGAAATCAATCCTTGTAGATGGCTAAGTTTTTTCATGGCATATATTATGGCCTGCCTCTGCCCAAGCCACAATGGAGGGAGCAGTCCACGAGGAGCTTGCTGTTCAAGGATTATGATGTTCGGTTCAAGGTCCTTTTCTTCGGTAGACTCTTCGCAGCCATGGGCTGGTCGGTCTCGATGCCCTTCCTTGCGATCTATATGTCCGAGACGCTCCTCATAGACCCCGGCATCGTCGCCTTGACCTACACGGTCGCGGCGCTTTTTGGCGCGCTAAGCCAGATAATCGCGGGCGAACTGGCGGACCGGATTGGCAGAAGAGTCACAATGGTATTCGCCATGTCGGTGAGGGTGGCGATTTTCATTCTCATCGCTGCGGCGGTCCATTTCCAGCTGGGCTTCATGCCCCTGGCAATACTCATGACCGCGAGCTCGATAACCGGGAACACTTTCCATCCGGCCGCCAACGCGATGATTACGGATATCGTGCCACCGAGCCGGAGAGTCGAAGGATTCAGCCTCAATAGAGTAGGGATAAATATCGGCTGGGCGGTCGGGCCCGCAATGGGAGGCATCTCCTCTCAATTCCTTTCGTACTCAATCACCTTCATGCTGACCGCAGTCCTGTCAGCGATCACTCTTGTGATGATCATAATCTATGTCAAGGAATCCTGCCCGACCGGAGCTGTTGAGAAATTCAAGCTCAGGAACGTCCTGGAGATTAGGAAGGACAGGAACTTCATCATCTATTCGCTTTTCACCGTGTTTGCGAGCATAATCGCGATGCAGATGGTCTCGACGCTCTCCATGTACTCACAGAGATACACCGAGATAACCGAGGCGGAGCTTGGCGGTTTGTTCGCATTGAACGGCGTGTTGGTGGTTTTCCTTCAATTCCCAGTCTCAAGAGCTCTGTCAAAATATAGGCTGACCACATTGCTAGCTGTAGGCACGATTCTGTACTGTGTCGGGTACCTAAGCGTCTCATTTTTCACAACCTTTGCGCTCCTCCTCGTCTCAATGACGATCGTGACTTTAGGCGAGATAGTCTCCTCTCCTCCAGCGATGGCTTTGGTCGGGAATATGGCGCCGTCGACGAGGCGCGGGGAGTACATGGGGGTGTTCGGGTTGTTTGAATCGATGGGCGGATCTTTCGGCCCGCTCATCGGAGGTATCGCGATCGATTCCTTCCCCACCATGCCTATCATGATTTGGACGATACCCTGCTTGTTCGGGCTCGTTGCGGCGGTCGGCTTCATTATTCTGGGCAAACGCCTGAAAAAGGAAACGGATACGGGTTCTCTTTAATCACGTTGACCGATCATTCCCCCCTCGACCAAAACAATAATTACGCATCAAGTCTATAATTATGTTTTAATGAAGGGATAGAGGCGATGGAAATCAAGGCTATAGAGATGTTAAAAGAAGAACATCGCATGATTGACGAGCTGGTCGATATCTTGGATACCTCGATTGACAGGGCTGAAAGGCCTGACGGCCTTTCTCCTCACCTGATTGACAAGGAGATAGAGTTCTGCAGAGATTTCATCGGCAAATGGCACGAGATGAAGGAAGAGGAGATATTGATTCCCGAGCTACAGCGGAGAGGATATCCTCTGGACAGAGGCCCCATTTTTGATACGATAGAGGATCATAGAAAAGGGCGCTCCATTCTGCGCAGGTTGGTTGCGACGGGAAAAATATCTGATCCTAATGAACGAGTCAAATCGTTCGCGAAATTTGCATCCGCTTATTCGCTCTATCTGTACGAACATATACGGGAAGAGGAAGGCGGGCTCTTGCACGCAGCCGAGCTCTCGATAGAGGATCAAGACAAAGAAGAGATAGATAAGAAATTCTCGAAAATCAACAAAGAGCTTGACAATAAAGGCGGCAGGGAGAAATACAAGCGGATTCTGGAAAGCCGGAGAGAAGAATTGGACAATTCAGCAAGATAATCCCTAAGGCACGGGACTTGCAGTCCGAGCTTTCCGTTCGAAATTGATAGATTTATGAATGACCGATGTTATTAACCGGCAGGTGGATCAATGAGTTGCGGAAAATGCGGTAAGAAGTCCGGTGGGAAGAAGAAGAAGGGCGGCAAGAAAAAGAAGAAGTGAAGATCGCCATAGATATATCGCCATCAACCCCTATCTTTATTTTTATCATCTTTCATAGGCCAGAGAAGTCGAAATCCGTCTGTCTCATCCTTGCTTTCAATCCCGCGACAACGGTGCCCTCCTTTATCATCTTGGACACTCTCGGCACCTCCTTCCTGCTTCCTAGGATTATGGCGCCGACCATCTTTCCATCTTTCAATACGAATTTCTTGTATATTCGTCCGTTATCGGATTTCGCCCTGATTTCCTCGAAGCCTCCGTCCGCAGGAGGATTGACGACTCCGATGCTAGTCAGGTCTATCCCCATGACTTTCAACGTATTGGAGGCTATCGTCCCGCGGTACTCAGGTGTTTCCATCTCAAGGATCATCTTTGAAACTATCTTCGCTTGATCGAGTGCAGCAGGCACGATGCCGTATGTTCCTCCCTCGAATTCGACGACATCTCCGGCTGCGAATATCATCGCGTTTCTGTTGCAGCAGAGCGATGCGTCGACGATCAATCCTCTGTTGATATTCAAGCCGGATTTCTTGGCCAATTCGAGGTTCGGTCTTACCCCTGCGGAGACAATCACGAGGTTTGCCTCCAATTCCCTGCCATCCTTCAATCGCACCCTCTCGACACTATCGGTTCCGAGTATCTCCTCGACCTCGACATTGGTGAACACATCTGTCCCCATTTCCTCTATCAGAGCCCGGATTATTCCGCCGCCCTCTTTGTCGAGCTGCCTGGACAGCAGGTAATCGGCCTTCTCCAGAATCCTCATGTTCAAGCCCGATTTTGCCTGGCTGAGCGCTCTCGCGGTCTCAAGCCCGAGCAGTCCTCCGCCAATAATGACGACATTGCGGACCTTCGGGAGCAAAGATCTGATCAGTTTGGCGTCGTCGAGGTTTCTGAGCGTCATCACGTTCTTTTTCGGAAGCCCTTTGAAAGGAGGCATGAAAGCTTTGGCGCCTGTCGCGATCACGAGCGAATCGTAATCCCATATTACGTCGCCAACCAGGACCCTCTTCTCCTCCGCGTCAATTTTTTCCGCAGGCACTCCCAGATGTACCTTAATCTTGTTCTTTGAATACCAATCCTCAGGATAGAATATCATCCCCTTGTCGTCCACTTTTCCGGAGAGGAATTCGATTATCTGTGGTCTTGAGTAATAGTGATATTTCTCTTCCGCAAAGACGATTATCTCAACATCTGGCCTTAGCTCTCTCACAGTCTTCGCGGTAGTGATCCCCGCGACTCCGTTCCCCAGAATTATTATTCTCATCCTATCGGACCTTTGCAATGCAGACTCTGGCCTCGGGCGATATCTCCAATCTATCCTTCGGCTCGCAGTCCCCTGATTTATTCATAGGATTAGAGCTTTTCTCCAAAAGGTTCAGATAACCTTCAGAGGAGACCGAAAATCATAATGACCATCATTTCGCTTCTCGTTGCGCAATAAGGTTCTGGGGCCCTCCAATGAGAATTGTCATCATCGGCGGCGGGGCGGCAGGCGCGACGGCCGCCCAATTCGCGAGAAAGCAGAGCAGGGATGCGGAGATCGACATATTCGAATCGACCAAATATCCTCAGTATTCAAAATGTGGACTGCCGTATGTTCTCACGGGCAAGATATCCTCATTTGAAAATCTCATCGAATTCACCGAAGAATGGTTCCAGCGGAACAAGATCAGGCTGCATCTCTCGACGGTCGTCAGCAGCGTCGATGTTTCGTCGAAGAGGCTGGTCGTATCAGATGCGGAAAGAGAAAAAACAATCAGTTGGGATTCATTGATATTCGCCACAGGCGCATCCCCGTCCCTGCCAGGAATAGGCGGCATACTGAGCGGGGACAAACTGCGCGAGGGCATTTTCCAATTCAGGAACATCGATGACGCGAAAGCCCTCAAGGAATGGTGCGCTAAAGGAAAGCGCAAAATCCTCGTTGTCGGCGCAGGCCTTGTCGGTCTCGAATGCGCGGAGGCTCTGCACGAGCTTCAGCATCAGGTGACGGTCGTCGAGTACCTCGATTCGGTGCTTCCCACGATGATAGATTCAGATATGGCCGAAATCGTCGCCTCAGCGATTGATCGCGCCGGCATATCCCTGAGAACATCCGCCTCAGTTCAGTCGGTCGCCGACAGTGAGATTGTTAAATCAGCCAATCTCAAGTCTCGCACGGATGGACCCACGGAAGAAATCGAATGCGATACAGTTGTCCTTGCAACGGGAATCAGGCCGACGACAGAGCTCGCAATCCAGGCCGGATGCGAGGTCGGAAAATCAGGACACATTAGGGTCAATGAGAAATGTGAGACAAGCGTGAAGGATGTATTCGCGGTCGGAGACTGCACCCAGTACAGGGACGCAGTCATTGCAGTCGAATGGCCCGTTGGCCTGGGGACGCTTGCGGTCAAAATGGGCGAAATTGCGGGTAAAAATTCCGCGGGAGGCGATGCGGTGCTTCCTTCAGGTTTCCTTTACTCAAGAGTCACAAAATTGTTCGGTCTCGAGATAGGTGGAGTCGGCCCATTATCATCCGCGCTTTCCAAAGCGGGCATTAAGTACGTGCAGTCGAGGGTGAAAGGATCTACACTTCCGCCTTACTATCCGGGTGGCAAGGAGATAACGGTCAAGCTAACCGCGCGAGCTGATGACGCGCGTTTGCTCTCCTGCCAGATAATTGGAGAAATTGAATCGGGGCTCAGGGCGGACATAATCGGGGCGGCGATAACTGGAGGCTTGAAGGTGCAGGATCTATCGATGCTAGAGACAGCATATGCACCTCCGGTTGCGCCATGCGTCGATGTGCTTACTACTGCCGCGCAGGCGATAATGATCAGACTCGAGCACTCAAGAAAGATTTGAAATGGAGGGCAACGCCCCCCATCATGCATCATTATAGGTCAGCTGATGAGCAATGGATCAACAGATCAGAGTCGGATTTGAGAAAGATGACCGGCTGGACAGGTCGAGAAGGATTGAATGGCTCGATACGAAGAAAATCTCGGAGTCTTCTGCCCTTGTCCTCGGTGCGGGAGCAATCGGAAATGAAGTCGTCAAGAATCTAATCTTGTCAGGGATGACGAGACTTGCCATTGTCGACTTCGATATAGTCCAAAGATCCAACCTCGCAAGATGCGTGTTCTTCACAGAGATTGATGCTTTGCAGAAGTCGATGAAGGCCGAAGCTCTCGCCAGGGCGGCATCCTCTCTCGTCCCTGGGACGATGATTGAGCCGGTCATCGGAAGGGTCGAAGATCTTCCGATCGATCTATACAAGAAGCATGATATCGTTTTAGGATGCCTTGACAATTTTAATGCGAGATTGCATGCCAACTCACATTCAAGATTCGCACGCGTACCTTACATCGATAGCGGCATGCAAGGGGCCATCGGCAAGGTGTTCGTGTCGCTGCCAAACGGTCCTTGTCTAGAATGCGCGTCCAATATCACGCATTCAAAGATAGCTGCCCTTAGATATTCTTGTACCGGCACCTCCGTGAGTTTCTACATGCCTTTGGTGCCGGCCGAGATAACAACAACGAGCATTGTCTCGGCGATGGCCGTCAGAGAGGGGTTGAGGTTGCTCTCATCGAAAGCTCCGCCCCTCGAGGGCCAGATGATCTATTATGACGGCTTGAGGAGCATCCTCGACATAATGCAGGTAGATATTGATCCCAATTGTCCGAACCATTCCTGAGAAAAATTCTTTTTGCCTCGGCTGATGCTACAATTAGTAGATAGTGCTTTTATACAGATATGTGCTGGCGGAAATAGGTGATGGAGCTGAGCACAGTCCTTAAGATCAAGAATGCGGAGACTGGCTCGACAGTGGACATGGAGCTGGAGCCAGACAACACAATCAACGAAATAATCGAGAGCGCGGCGTCCTTCTGGCACAAGGACCCGGGAGCATATGTCCTGAGAAAAGGGAAAAAAGTTCTCAGCGCGAGCATCACGGTCAAAGAATCGAATCTTATCTCTGGTGATGTACTCGAGCTGATCCCCGATCCAGAGGGCGGATAGATAGATGTCGTTGCCCCAAGATGTGTTGCGGGCGAGGCTGAGGAATGAGATTGATGTCTGCCAGCGTCAGATGAGGCATCATCTCGTAGTCTCCGACACGTACCTCAAATCGTTCCCCGTGACGATAGATGTCTCACTGCTTAGGGTTCCGGGGCCAACCTGGGAGGATAGCCGTGTCGTCACGAGGCACATTCAT
>JAOUEZ010000061.1 GCA_029858465.1 Thermoplasmata archaeon
GAGCAACGACACAGCGATAGCAATCACTGGAAGCAAGGCGGTCTCGAGCGCTATGGAAAAGCCCGTGATGATGGTAGTCGCAGGGCCGGTCTTGGAAGCCTCCGCGATCTCCTTAACAGGTCTCCATTCCCCTGCCGTGTAATATTGAGTGATATAGACGATTACGATGCTGAGGATTATGCCGACGATCCCGGCGCCGAAGAAATAGATGTATGATTCGCCGAGCATCTGCTGGGCGGCGATGAAGAAGACTATCATTGCAAGCGCGCATGCGACATAATATCCCCGGTTGAGTGCCTTAACCGGCGCCTCGTTCTCGTTGCGCATCTTGACGAGCACCACGCCGGCCATGGCGGCGAATATTCCGAGCGCTCTTGCGACCAATGGGAAGAATATGAATCCGAGCGCCCATTCCGGATTTCCTGGAAGAGCATACCATATGGAGAATCCGAGCAGCATCGCGCCGATGTTTTCGGCGGCAGTTGATTCGAATAGATCGGCGCCTCTTCCGGCGCAATCTCCTACATTATCCCCGACAAGGTCCGCGATGACTGCAGGATTTCTCGGGTCGTCCTCTGGGATGCCCGCCTCGATTTTCCCGACAAGGTCGGCACCGACATCCGCAGCCTTCGTATAGATCCCGCCGCCGAGCTGGGCGAACAGTGCTGCAAAGCTCGCGCCGAACGCATACCCTACAGCTCCATTCAGAGAGACGTTGATATCGAACCCAAGCAAGAGCCTATAAGAATAGAATATCCCCGCGACTCCGATAAGGCTCAGGGCTACGACCATGAATCCTGAGACCGCCCCGCCCCTGAACGAGGTCGTGAGCGCCTCGCTCAAAGATCTCCTTGCGGCGCTCGCGGTCCTAATATTCGATTTAACAGAAACGTACATGCCTATAAATCCTGACAATGCTGAGCAGAAAGCTCCGAGAAGGAATGCCACACCGACCCAAGGCTTCGGATCGATGAGAGCCATAATGATAGCACCAAGAATGATGCTCACAACAGCGATCGTCTTGTACTGTCTCGCCAGATAAGCCATTGCCCCCTCCCGAATAGCCTCTCCGATGGCGAACATTTCGGGCGACCCAGTGTCTTTCTTAAGGACGTATCTGGTCAAGAGCGCGGCGAAAGCTATTGCGATAATGCTAGCTATTGGCACTAATATTACAAGATCAGGGTCTGCCATTCAATACACCCATCCGATTATTTTATTTCAGCCGGCCGATTACTGTGCTTATATAAATGGATAACTGTGGTTTTCCTAAATAGATTCGAATTTTAACGATGTTCCTGGCATGAATTTTTCAAGCTTGAAGGAAACCCGGATTTCCAATGAAGCTCCGTTGATGCTGTACATAGCTGTACTATCGTTGATTGAACTGGTTACCAAACTCTTATATGTCCAGATATTCATTTTTGGATTTGGTGAGCGAATGGCAGATTCCGGGTCTTCAGGTGGAACGAAGAAGCAGACCGATCAAGATAGAGAGAAGACGCTGGAGGAGCTGAAGGCGCTTCGCCAGAAAAGATTAGACTCAGGCAAGTCTACCCAATCTCCCAGTTTTAAGACCGACTCCAAGCCCGCAATTGCCCCGCAGAAAAACTCAACCAACCTGAAATCCGTGGGGCTCGACATCTCACAGGCAAGGGAACAGGATGACGAAGCCGCAATCACGGCAATAAGGGCCTCACGAATGCAGGCCGAGGCATATCACGATATTACAAAACTGCGGAAGCAGGCTAACTTGCACGAACATAAATCGGCAAAGTTCCTGACGAAATCAAAATCATATGACACAAAAGCTCAACGAGCGATAACGCGAGCAATCCAAAACAGAAAAAAGGCTGTAAGCTGCAGGGAGAACATCAAGGATTATGAAACCAGGATGAAGGATCTACAAGGCGAGATGAAGTCTGCGGCCACGGAGGATACTGGCAGGAGCCCAGAGAAGGTCAGCCTGAGCATTGCAAAACAGGATAAGAAGATAGCCTCTCTGCAGGAGAAGGCGATGAAATACGAGGCGAAGGCCGCGATGCTCAATGAGAAGGCAGCTATGTACAAGACGAAATCCGCTTTCAATCTTGAACAGAGCAAGATACACAATGCCGAGGTCAAGAATTTCACGAAGAGAGCGGACAAATTGGAGCAATTGAGTGGCCAAGATTAATTGCCGATAAGCGCTATTCTTTGCTACATTCCAAAAGCAAATCTCTCAAGGGATGCAATCGATGGCTGTTGGTGAGGTTAAGGATGAAAGTCAGCTCGAGTCCGTTCTCGACTCTTCGGAAAACATAGTGGTCATCCTGGACGGCGCAGGGAAGATTATCCGCATTTCCAGGGGAGTCAAGACCGTTCTCGGGTACGACGAGAGCGATCTCGCTGGGGCGAACATCATGACGATGGTCCCTATCGATAGGAGGGACTGGATGTCGGCCATCTCCAAGAGGGCGAAAGAAGACGGCGCTGTCCCCGATATCTTCATACATTGGAAGACGAAGGACGGACGGCGCCTGATAACGAAGTCCACCATGAGGTCAGTGGT
Organism: Thermoplasmata archaeon; assembly: GCA_029858465.1. Taxonomy (GTDB): domain Archaea; phylum Thermoplasmatota; class Thermoplasmata; order UBA10834; family DTMW01; genus JAOUEZ01. Next base: position 2,552 of record JAOUEZ010000061.1, read on the forward strand.
CAATTATCAGCATGAGGTGGTGGGGATGATAATTGCCGAGGAGGCCGCGCCCAGCAGGGAGACAAGCTGGGTGATGACGCCCGACCAAGCCATGCAGCTGCTGCATGCCTCCGAGATAGCCATCGTAGTGACGGACCTGAGCGGGAACATTATATCGTTCAGCTCTGGCGCGGAAAAGCTCACCGGACTTTCTGCCACCCAAGTTGTCGGATCCAGCATTGGAAGAGTATTCCTCGATCGAAGCGCGATAAGCAACATCACGACCAAGGGGCTGAGGGACGGCAAGGTCGAGGATTTCCCGACGGTAATAACCACAGCGGACGATAAAAGACTCGAGGTATCGGTCTCCCTCTCTGTTCGGAGGAACCCGAGCGGAGCCGCAGTAGGATTCTCCTTCATGATGTTCGACATCTCCAAAAGAATGGAGATGGAGCACGAACTCGAGCTGAGGGCTGAGAGGCTGCGCCTCGTCAATTCTATCGCGACGAAAATCCGGTCGGGAAAAAGTCTGAACGACATATATCTGGCTGCAAGAGAGGGGATCTCCAAGATAGTGAAATTCGATTCTATGACAATAATGATCATCTCGGCACCAGATGATACACCGAGAATAAGCTCCTTTGAGGGAGATCACCCCGACTGGTTCGGCATTGAAAAGGCGATTTCTACTTCGGATGGAGCGCTCGGCAAGGCGCTCACAGAGAAAAGACCTGTCCTATACATACCGCAAGAGCTGGGTGAATCGTTAAAGAAAGACATTCCGCCCGATCAATTCGCTATCGGCCTGGCAGTGCCTCTATTTGCGGGAGACAGAGAACTCGGGATCCTTAATCTTACAACTTCTATTGAGGATGCGTTCGGCGCGATGGAGATGGATTTGGTGACGCTAATTGCCGGACACATTGCTCTTGCGGTCGAGGCGACCAGACTTTTCAGCGCGCTCATGGAGAACATCAACATCCAGACGGTGCTGATAGAGACGAGCACCGCGGTGCGGTCGGAGACAAATCTCGAGAATGCCTACCGGACCGCTGCCTCAAAGGCGCAGGAACTCGTTTCCAGCACGAATGTCGCACTTTACATGCTGGAAAGTGGCGCCCTGACGCTCGTGACTTGCAATTTCGATATCAAAGATGAATTCCCAGCTAAACTTGCAAAGGAGGATTTATCCTCCGCCTCAAGTTATTTCTTCGGAAACGGGAAAGAGCTGATCACGGATGTGTCGGGGTACGAGTATGCATCTGATCTTGAGAAGAAGAATTTCATCAGCATCGCGATGACGGAGCTCGTCGGAAGAACGGGCCCTATGGGATTGATATATGCCGCAAGAAAGAAGGGCGAGACGCCGTTCACACCTTATGAAGCCGAACTGATGAACCTTTTCGGCAACCATCTATCACCCTCCCTCGAGAACGCCCAACTCTTCGAAGACACAAGGAAGAGCGAGGTAATGGCCAGAGAAGCCCTTGAATCCGAGCGCAGGACCCAGGAGGCGCTGCACTTCATCCTCGACATGTTCGCACACGACTCCCAGAATCAAATACAGGGCATTCTCGGATATCTTGAGCTCATAGGAAGGTCCGATGTCCCGGCAGAGGTCCAGAGCTACATCGAGAAGGCCATCAGGCAGGTGAGGGCCGGCTCGTACTTGATTTCCGGGACTGCTCATGTGTTCAGGAACATCGACATGCGGAAGGAAAAAAGGTCCACAAATGAGATAATTAGAGCTCTGGAAGATGCGCTCCGGCGTTTCTCAATGGTCTTCTCGAATGTCGAGATAAAGAGTAAAATGCCAGCACTGGATGAAAAGGAGTCCGATGTGGACGTGTTGCTCTCAGAATTGTTCTTCCACCTGGTGAGAGTCATGCACAGGGCGTCAGCATACCCGGAGATTGAGATAGAGCTCTCGAAGGCTGATGACGACTCGAAGATATTGATAGATTTCAGCATAGAGAAGGGGTCTGCCGGCAAGAACATCCTGAAGAATTTGAGAGAAGAAAAACAGCCTGAGATAGGCCAGACAAGCACTATGCAGCTCGATCCTTTCCTTGTTCGCCTTCTCGGGGAGATCTATGACGCAAGAATCAATACCGTCGATAAGGAGGATTCAGAGGGGAATCCTGAAACGGTCTGCACCATCGAATTCCAATTGAACTCCAGACCTCAATGATGATCCTGGTTCAACCGTATATCCTGAATGTCTGAGGTATCTCAGAGGATTTCAGCTTCAGGATGCAGCTAAGACCACCCATACCAAGAATCACTGACATCTGCTCGATGTTCGAGACATATTTCTTGGAATAATTGGTACTATAACTGCTCTGAGCCCCTCTGCTGATCTCGTTGAGGAGCTGAGCATCAATCAATGTCTTCAGCTTCCTGTAGCATACCGAGTGCGGGATGTGAAGCTCGCTTCCTATTTGGGATGCGGTCATAGGTTTCTTCGCGGTCAATTTCAATATATCGGCCGACTGGTCGTCGAGGATCAATCTAATCCTTTCGAAGGCGTCCATAATTACCACATCTTACCTTTCCCCCATCCTGATTGCACTGGGCACCGCAAGGCACCCATCAGATACCTCCATCGTCGAGAATGAACTCCCCGAATTTGTTCCGGTTGCTGTTCTTCTCAATGTATTCTATCTTCCCTGATTCCACATCTAGATGCATGAATACCAGGCGCTTCGTGGGCATGATCGGCTGAACCTTATTGTCCTTAGAGGACTGCTTGAAAATGGTACCGCAGCTGACGCAGCAGCCCTTCCCCGTTCTAGAATAGGATCCGCATACAGGACAGACAGTCCTGGGCTTCCTTGCTTTTGCGGCCTTGTCTGCATCGACATCGCTTTTAATCGTCTTCTGTACCTGGATGACCCTGGTCATCTCGCCGCCGCATAACGGGCAGTTGTCGAACGGGATATCAAGCGTAAGTGTGCAGTTCTGGCATTCAAATAGATAGTTCTGTCCCTCTTCGGGAGGCGCAATCAAATCGCCGGTGATCTCGAATTTCTGCTTGATGGTCTGCTCCAGTTTCTTATGGCTGTCCTGATCGTCCTTAGCCTTGCGATGGGAGCCTGAATTCCTTTTAAAAGAGAATCCTATCTTGCCTGCACGATGCGTTTTGCTTTTTGATTTCTCAGATACTCCACCAGCAGAACTTGGGTGCGGAGTCCGCGATTTCCTCTTTCTTGAATGGATGATCATCCTTAGAATAACTGGAGAATCGATAGATAAACCGCTTTCGTCTCGGTAATCAGCATTGATAACCCGTATAAATGCAACTGAATTAAAATCAGGATTGATATCGATTAATCAGTGGCAACTGATATGCCAGTCTGCAATCAGGTTTGGGCAGCTCATTCAAGACGACGGATGAAAAAGAGATTGAAAAATAGAACTCACAAATATATTCCAGCGTATAGAAAGAGTTATTAATCGGTATCTTTTTAGCCGTTTCACGACTTGTAATATCGGACTGGTAATTTAATGACTGAGTTGTTGGGCACCCTTGAGGAGAAGAGGGCCGAGCAAAATACTGAGGCTGAAAAGCACAGGAGGCTCCGCGACGAACTCAATGAAGAGACTCGCAACTGGGTCGAGAAAAGGGACATGCTCAACGCCGACGTCAGGGAAAGGATAGAGAAGGCCAACGACCACAGGGAACACCGGGACAGGCTCAATATAGAGGTCAGGGAGGCAAAGGCACTCAGGGACACACTCAATAGGAGCGTCGTCGAGCTCAGCGAAAAGCTGAACCAGCAGAAGAGGGAGAAGATGCCCCAAGGAGGCCTTCCGTTAAGGAAGCTCAGGGCACAGCTCAGGGCGCTAGAGAAAAAGCATATGACATCGGTCCTCACCCCTGATAAGGAAAGAGCCCTAGTGGATGAGATCGGGGAGCTTTCTTCCAAAATACGTGACATGGAGAAGGAGTTCGATCAGTTCGATGAGATTAAGCAACTGGAAAAGCAGCTGAAGGATTCGAAGAAGCAGGCGGAGGCGACGCACAAGAAGGTCTCCGAGCTGGCGGAGAAGGCGCAGATCGAGCACGATGAGATGGTCGCACTCTTCGAGGAGGCTGACAATCTGAGAAAGGAGGCTGACAATGCGCAAGAGAAATTCATTGAGGCGAAATTGAAGGCTGATGATGAGCATCGAAAGCATATCGAGCACATCAAGCAGGTCCATGACTACGACAAAATACTCTCTGGCATGCGGCAGAAATTGCGGAAATCGAGGAAGGAGAAGGAAGACGATTCAGCTCGAAAGGAAGCAGAGGAGATATTCGACAAGTTCAAATCCGGAGAGAAACTGAGCACCGACGATCTGATGATTCTTCAGAAATCTGGCTATTTATAGTCGGTCGCGATTACAATTAGAATGCCAATTTAAGAAGTTATTTATACCCTGCTTTTCATATAGAACTTCGGGAATTCTGGGCTAGTTGTTAGAGTGCATCCCATCCCTTCTGACAAGGCTAGCCCTTCCCTTCCTTTTTTTTTGCAAGATGTTTTTAATATTGTGAGGCTTTTTGGTCGTGTTTAATCGGAGCGTATAACGAAATGGTTCTGGAAAAGCTAGGACAGTCACTTCGCGACGTACTGAAGAAGATAGCCAACGCTTCATACATCGACCAGGAGATCGTCAAGGATGTCATCAAGGACATACAACGTGCGATGCTTCAGGCAGATGTCAATGTCAAATTGGTTGTCGAGATGACAAAACGGCTCGAGTCGAGGGCTCTGACCGAGAAGCCCCCGGCGGGCATGAGTTCGCGGGAGCATGTCATCAGGATAATCTACGACGAGATCGTCAAGATACTCGGCGAGACTCATGAGCTCCAGCCTAAGAAGCAACGGATACTTCTCGTCGGTCTTTATGGTCAAGGAAAGACGACGACCGCGGGAAAGCTTG
>JAOUEZ010000062.1 GCA_029858465.1 Thermoplasmata archaeon
TACCCAGGGGACGCCGTCAATCCGAGGACAAGGGCGTCGTCCTTCTCCCTGGTGTATCGGCCGCCTATCTTGACGTACGCATAGTCGCCGACCGCACGATGCGCCTCGTCAAAGATCACCAAGGAGAAATCGGGCAGGGAAGCAAGTCCGCTCTGCATGTCGTTCTCAACCACCTGGGGTGTCGAGATTATTATCCTCGAGCTCTTCCAGGCGGGTGCTCTCTTCTCCGGGGGCACCTCTCCCGTGAACGACGCGATTGATTCAATCTCAAGAACCTTTCTCAGCGATGATGCGTGCTGATCCACAAGTGGCTTCGTCGGTGCCATGAACAGTATTCTTCCTTCCTTTTTGGCGAGGATGTCGGCTATTACGAGAAGGGCAACCACCGTCTTCCCGAGGCCCGTAGGCAGTACGACCAAAGTTGGCTCCGAAAGGCATTCCTTTGCGATGTTTACCTGGAATTCCCTTTGCTCCACGGCGTCTTTCCTGATCAGAGGATGCTCAATGAACACGGTATCAGCACTCAAATCGCCTATAATCAACATTGCGATGGGATTTTCGTATATACGTCTCAGCCATGCTTTCTCTTTCTCAAGGAAAGTATTAAGAACAATTTCCCTATTGGTGGCTCGGGACGATGGAGCTCAAGCTTCTTAAGAAACAGAAGGACATGATTCAGATAGAGCTTATGAACGCGGATGATACGCTGCTCTATCCACTGATTCACCAGCTGCTGCTGGACGATAGCGTCGAGGACGCGTCATACACATCAGGGCATCCAAGGCTGGACAATGCCGTCCTGACGGTCAGAGTGAAGGACGGCAAGCCGCAGTCTGCCCTGAAGAAGGCCGCAAGGGCATTGGCTTCGGAATACGCCAGCGCTAGAGAGATCATCGAGAAGAAGCTTGGCTAGAATTATCGCTCCGGACTCACCAAATGCAATGGGCGTGTCCGATGATTGTGCCTGAGGAGGAAATCGGCATCTCGGTTTATTGGACTCGAGATATACCTGGTATAGGAGGCAAGCTCAAAAGCCTGCCAGAGGATTTCATTGTCGAGGAGATCAGCCTATTCCCTCCTGAGGATCCTGACGGCGAGATGTCGGTCGCTGTCGTCAAGCACCGCAACTGGGAGATGAACCGCCTGGTGAGGCGGTTGAGCACAAACCTCAGGATCAGCAGGAACAAGATACATTTCGCCGGTACGAAGGACAAGAGGTCGATATCGACCCAGTTAATGACCTTCGACGTTCCCCTGGAAGCGCTCGCGACGATCTCGATCCCGGATGTCGAAATACTCAGCATGTACCGGTCCAAATCTCCTCTGAGATTGGGGAACCTCATCGGAAATAGGTTCAGGATCCTCGTCAGAGAAGTTGACGGTGAGGATATAGGACAAAGAGTAAGCACAATGGCATCCAGAATGAAGGATCTTGGCGGCTTTCCGAATTTCTTCGGCATCCAAAGGTTCGGAGTGACGAGGCCGGTCACGCATCTCATCGGGAAGGCGATGATAAGAGGGGATTTCGAGAAGGCGGTGATGCAATACCTGTCCGAGGAGACCGAGCACGAGGCGCCCGGATTTCAGGAGGCGAGAAAATTCATTTCGGAGACGAGAGACTTTGAGGCGGCTCTCAAGATTTTTCCCAAGGAAATGACCTTCGAGCGGACAATGATAGGTCACCTCTCAAGGAGGCCCGACGATTTCGCGGGAGCGCTCAAGGCTCTGCCGAGGAATCTCATCATGATGTTCGTCCATGCCTACCAGTCGTTCCTCTTCAACCGGATACTCAGCATCCGAATTGAAAAAGAGCTTCCTTTGAACCGCGCTATTGCAGGGGATGTTGTTCTCCCCCTGGATAAGCACGGTCTTCCCGATCATCGCAGGTACATTCGAGTCACGGCCGAAAACATCGACAGGGTTAATGAGCAGTTGGCAGGCAACAAGGGATTCGTCAGCGGCAGCCTGTTCGGCTCCGACCCGGAGCTTGCGGATGGCGAGATGGGAGAGATAGAACACAGGGTGATTCGGGACGAATCGCTCGAATCTGAGGATTTCATAGTCCCTGATATAAGGGAAGCCTCGTCGAAGGGGATGAGGAGGGAGCTACTCTCCCCTATCACAGATTTCGGATATGTTATACTGGACAACGACATTCAGTTCTCCTTCGCGCTCAATAAAGGATGTTATGCGACATCTCTTCTCAGGGAGTTCATGAAGGCAAAATTGATCGACTACTGAGCCGATCATAGTCGTGAGAAGTCTCTTTTCTCCTCGTATTCATGCCTTTTTGGAGGCATCTCCTTCGGTTTCTTTTCCTCAGGCTCCTCCTCTTCCTCGGCTTTCTCCGCGAGTGGTGAGCCGCATCTCGGGCAGCTGTCGGCGCCTCTCAAACACTCTCTGCAGAGAACCGCCTTGCAACTCCTGCATCTCCCGACCGCAATGCCTCCATGGAAAAGGCATCTCCTTCCCTCGAGCGATGATGCGTCGGTGTCAAGTCCGACAGCGCGCTTCTCCTCCCTGTGCGTCGGCTCTCTTCTTGCGGGTATCGGCTCCTCCCTGCGCCTTCGGGGGACGACCTCTATCTTGGGCTCCTCGACCTCCTCCTTCTCCCTGCGCCTGTGCGTGGGCTTGGCAATGGGTCGCTCAGGAGGCTCCTCCTCTTCCTCCTCGGCACCTCTGACGATCTCAGGGGCATATGCGATCTCAGGAGTCTCGCCTATCCTCGTCCCGAATCCCTCGGTTATGATTTTCTGCATGCTCACGGTCGGCGTCTCGAATCCCCCGCCCTTGAAATTCTGGAGGATCGATACCAATCTTCTCGAGGACATCACTCCGACATTCAGATTCCGCATTACTCCTACGACGTTCTTCTCAGTATCAGGTAGGTCGAGCGCTGCCCTGAGGAGGTGCTCAGTCTGTGCATCCTCCGACTTCCTTTCGGGGAAGGACATCTGGCTCACTTTCTGTATATACACAAGGATACGCTTTGCCGTAGAAACCTTGTAATCGGGGAAGTTCCTTACAATGTCGGCTAGTCTCAGGCCCCTGCTGTCAAGTATCCTGTCGTCAAAGGACTTTATGATTATCTCCCTCGAAGCTTCTTCATATGCGTCGAGCTCCTCCTGCGAAAGCTCGGAAATCTCGACATCGGTAGGCTTCTCAATGTAGCCAAGCACATCATCTAAAAAGGCATACGGAATGCCCGCAATTCTGAAAGCCTCCTCTTTTGTGACAGGTCTTCTGTGAGCATATTCGAAATCGAGCACTGCCCTTGCATAATCCTCTATCTTGAGATTTCTGACAAGTACCTCAGCTTCCTGCAGCCCTTTCTTCGCGGTATCGCTGGCAGGGTTGAGCGCAATCGCGTGTTCGAATGATCTCAGCGCTGGCTCGGGCTTTTCGAGCTTCATGAGCGCAAAACCCTTCCTATCCCATGCATCCGCATTGTTGGGATCAATGCCTATCGCACGGTCGTATGACTGCACGGCATCCTCGAACTGCAAAAGCGCCTCGAGCGATTTCCCTTTGCTCAGCCATATGGTCGTATCATCCGGGTTGATCGCGATCGCCCTGTCGTAGCAGTCGATCGCTTCCTTGTGCTCCTCAAGGGTCGCGTGCAGCTGTCCTACCTTGAGCCAGACAGCCCTGTCGCCCCCCTCCTCGCGCAGTGCTTCCTGGTAATGGACTATCGCCTCTCTCGGCCTGCCAAGAATCTCGCACGCCTTCCCCATGTTTCGATAGAGGTCCTTATCGCCCTTGGATGATTGCAGCGCCTTCTCGAAACTCTTGATTGCCTCGTCCGGCTTGTTCATTTTCAGATAGGTATTGCCCATGTATTTGAGAGCGGAGTAATCCCCTGGTCGGAACGAAAGCGCGACCTGGAATGACTGCAGCGCCTCTTCGACCCTGTCCTCAACCGCGAGAGCACGGCCCTCGTTGACCCGGTACTCCACCTCCGAGGGATTCTGATTGATCGCCTCTCGGAAATTCTTGAGAGCCTCATCTGTCCGCCTGAGCTTCAGCAGCGATTTTCCATAATTGTTCAGAAGTGGCGCGCTCCGTGGAGATATCGAGAGTGCCCCGATGAAAACCTCCGCCGCCTGAGCCGGCTTGTCCAGCTGCAACAGGATTTCCCCCTTCCGGTTGGCGATATCGACATCTTTCGGATTCGTGAGGAGTATCTCGCTGTATATCTTGAGAGCCTCCTCCAGATCTTCCTTCCTCTCATGGGCCAATGCGATGTCTATGAGCGTCTGCCTGTCACCAGGCATCAGCGTCAGGATCTTCTCTCCGATCTTTATTATGCCGTCGTCATCCTCCATCGAGATTAACGCGGCCTCTTTCAACTTGTAGATCCCGATATCGTTCGGGCGGATGTCAAGAGCGAGGTCGTAGCTGGCAATCGCGTCCTGCGGCTTGTTGAGGTTCATACTCGCCCTGCCCTTGTCTATCAGCGTCTGGGCGTCTTTCGGCTCGAGCCTGAGGATATCGTTGCACACCTTGATGATCTTCTCATTGTCCCCGAGCTTCATCTGAGCATCCTTCATGAGACGCAGTGCTGCCAGCGAGTCGGGGGACAATTTGAGCGCGTTCGACAGAGGCTTGAGAGCATCCTGGGGCCTGCCCATCTTCAGAAACACTTCGGCCTCCTTGATGAACGGGGCGAAGTCGTGAGGTCTGATTGACGATATCTTCGAGAAGCAGTCGAGAGCCTCTTGGAATCTCTCAAGCTTTATAAGCGAGTTTCCCAGCTGGAAAAGCGAGTCTGTATCGGCGCTGTCGATTGCTACTGCCTTGCCGAAGCTCGCCGCGGCTTCCTCGAACCGCGTAAGCTCCATCAGGACAAGCCCTCTGCTGTAATGCGTCCCCTTGTCCTTGTCGTCTAATGATAGGCTCCTGTCGAGTGCCTTGATTGCCTCGTCATAATCCTTGAGCGCAAACTGCGACTCGCCGAGTATCCTCCAGAGCTTCGGCTCCTTCTCGGCAAGCTCCAATCCTTTCTTTGCCGTCGCGGCGCATTCCTCGAAAAGGCTCGCCCTGTAAAGTGCCAATGACAGGTCGTATGCCACTATCTTATCGGACGGATTGAGAGAGAATGCCAATCTGAATGCGTCGATCGCCTTGTTGAGGTCACCGAGTCTGTTGTGCGCGACAGCCTTGTCGAGGAGAGCTTGCCTGTTGTCCCCATCGACTTTCAGGATCCTGTTGGCCACATCGATCACGGCCTTGTCGTTCTGCTGCGATTTCCATAGCTCCTTAAGGCTTTCAAGTATCGCGGCATTCTCGCTGTCCGCCTTTGCTGCCTTTTCCAGAGTCTTGGCAGCCTCGTGAGGTCTTCCAAGCTTGAATTGCGCGAGGGCTTTGTCATGCATCGTCGCGACATCTCCCGCATTCTTCTTCAGGATCAGTTCGGACCATTCGAGAACTTCGTCATGCTTTCCGAGGTGTTTTGCTGTGTCTTTCAATCTCACGAGTATGCTCGGGTTGTTCTTCGAAATCTGTATCGCGTTCTTGAATGTCTCATAAGCCTGATCATATCTCTCGAGTCTGAACAGCGCATCTCCCTTGTCGAGCAGCGTATCCATGTCTCCGGGATCCGCAACTAGGATCTTCGAAGAACAGTCGATGACCTCCTCGAACTTGTCCAGGTGCTGGAGCACGACCTTCTTGTTCCTTAGGAGATCGATATCCGAAGGGGCCATCGCGAGGGCGCTATCGAACGCAGAAAGCGCGTTTTTATAATTCTTCTTTTCACTATGAAGAGTGCCAAGTTCATTCCAAAGATACTTGTTTTTCGGATCGACCTCGACACCTTTCTTCAGCGTCTCGATCGCCTCGTCGATCTTTCCGGACTCCTTCAATATTTTTCCTTTGAACTCCCAACCTTCGGCGAAGCTACGGTCTATCTTTAGTGCCTTGTCGACAGCGGCGAGAGCCTCGCCGTCCTTGTTCTCCTGCGACAGGGCTTTTGCCTTGCCGAACCAAAGGTCCCGATCATTGGACTTTATCGATATCGCCTGCTCGAAAGCCTTTACAGCATCCGCTGGGCGTTTCGCGTTGATGAACGCCTTCGCCTTCCTCTCGAACAGTAATACATCGCTGGGCCTCAATTGAATGAGTGTGTTCAGTATCTCGATGTCGTTCGGATCGAGCTCTGAAGCCCCGAGATAGCTCTGCACGGCTGCCTCCGGGTCCCCCTTAGCCTGAAGCGCTCTGCCTTTCTCGACCCAGAAGCGCTTGTCCTTCGCATTCATAGCAATAGCTTTGTCGATTTCAATGATTGCATCTGGAATAGAATTGCTTTGGCGAAGAGCAAATGATAGTGAGTAATGCGCTTCGCTCTGCTTCGGATCCAATTTGATCGAGATCCTTGCGAGATCGGCTGCCTCCTTTGTCTTGCCCAGAATAGTGTTCCTCTGCGATGCTTTTGCGATTAGTGCAGAGAACTCCTTCTTCATCTTAGATATTCCATCTGTGCTTTCCCTGATCTCGGAATTTAATCTATCAAGTTGTTTCGCAGCTTCGGTCTTAGAGCTCTTGCTGAGGTCCTCTATCTCAGACAGCATGCGTTCCAGCTTGCTGTGAAGCCTCGTCTCCTTGTCCAAAACGGAACGCAGAATCCCCATCCCGTCACACCTTTCCCTATCTTAAAGCAAATCTTGGCATAAATTCTTTTATGATGCCGCAAGTAGTCTGGATTTCGCTTCCCTTATTGTTCCTTTGTTACTGCAATGGTTGGTGTCCGACGGATTTATCATGCGGAATCAGATCTTTTTTTCCCATCATTCTTGTTTTCCACTTTCCTTTTTCTCTCAATCAATTTATGGATTTCCAGTAAAAATATTTCCTCGATTTTTTGCGAGTCATCGACATTGCAGATATGTATAAATACGCAATTATTCAATATAGCCTTGCTCGGCTGACGTAATGTCAGACGAAGGGATGGGATGACCGTGAGGCCAAAGCGCAAGAGAGATCCGGCCGTATCGACGACAGAGATTATCCAGTGGATGCAAGAGCACACTATTGGAGACTTGAATGAATTAGCGACGGCTACAGAGAGCAGAGGAGGAGACGCTACTACTCTTTGGCGCCTCCTTACGGATTTACGCTCGTTGCAGACGGATCTAATTGAGTCTGATATTGAGAGCTCTTTCGATGGCGAAGATCAACTCATTACGAGTTGACCGAACGGTGAACAGGCAATGACAACAGCACAGGGAGTGAGCCAATGGGACGCAAGAAAAAGAACAAAGAAATTCAAGCTTACCGCGGACACGCGATTGAGAGACTGGAGCAGGAACAAGTTTGCGTTGATATCCCGGAAGAGCACGGGACGAACACATTCTACGAATGTGGTGTCTCGCTAATGGAAGAAAAAGAGGAGAAGACATAAAATTACGATGACGAACTAACCCCCCAACACAAACCC
>JAOUEZ010000063.1 GCA_029858465.1 Thermoplasmata archaeon
GATATGGGCTTCCATCACAGGTCGCCGACTGGGGCGTAGATGGCGACGGGCTCGGGGTCATGAAATCGATAAGCGAACTGACGAGCACAGCCCTCACGACGATGGCGAATTCGGATCTATGTCAGGGATTCGGGTCCTTCGAATCAGCGAAGGGGGCCGCACTTGAGCAAGTCGTGATCGATGCCTACCTGTGGGAGAATTTTCGCGCGTTCCTCAGGGAGATGAGCGTCAACGAGGAAGCTGTAGCATTCGATGTCATTAAGGCCGTTGGTCACGGCAATACGTATCTATTCCATCCGCACACTGCTAAAAATTTCAGGAAAGAGCTGTACTTCAGGGATAAGAACAAGGTCGCATGGGAGGCAACCCAGTCTGATTCGATGATCGAAGAGGCCCGAGCGATTGTGAAAAAGCTTCTGAGGGAGCACGAGGTGCCTCCATTGGGCAAAGATATAATCCAAAAAGGCGACCAGCTGATAAAGGAATACACCAAGATGATGGTCAAATGAATCCGCTTATTGCCTTTTGACTATGATCGTCAGGATATCGCCGTCTAAGAGTCCGTGCTCGAGACCGACAATCTGTCCCGGGAATTTGGCGCTCTTCCCCCACACAAGGGCGTATCTGAATTTCCTTCTGAAATCCCGGTGCAGAGCATCGCAGACGCCCCCGACATCAGTGCCCTTCCTTATGACTAGCGGTTCGACAAGGTCCGCCTCTCTTCCCTGTGGTTTCATGTAAACTCTCACAAGGCTCAGAGCTTCGAAAATTTCGTCCTTTACAAGCTCGATGTTGTGATTTTTCTCGGCAGATATAGGAACAATATGCCAATTTTTGAATCGTCTCTCTATCTCCTTGATGTAGGTTTCGTTTACGAGATCGATTTTGTTCAATACTACAATTGCTTTTGCATAATGCCTGTTCTTCGAGATGGCGTCTATTAGTCTGTCTTCGTTCAGATCCTCCCGGATGACCACATCCGCATTTGCGATCCCGAACTCTCTCATCATCTCCCTGACCATTTCCTCATCAATCTTCGTTAGAGGGACTGTTGTATTGACCGATATACCGCCCCTCAATCTTTTTGATATCTGGACATCCGGCGGCCTCTGGTTCAGCCTTATGCCAGCCAGTGCGAGTTCGTCGACAAGGATGTGCAGATTTGTTTCGAAGACGTCTATCATGAGAACGATTAGGTCGCTCGCCCTGACGACAGATATGACCTCTCTTCCTCTTCCCCTGCCCTTCGATGCATCCTTGATCAGCCCGGGAAGATCGAGTATCTGAATCTTTGCCCCCCTGTATTCCAATAGCCCCGGAACCACGTCCAAGGTCGTGAAATTGTAGGCACCGACCTCGCTTCTCGCATTTGTGATCCTGTTGAGCAGAGTCGATTTTCCCACACTTGGGAATCCGGCAAGGGAGACCGTCGCATTGCCGGATTTTCTCACCGCATATCCGGCGGCGATGCCCTTCCTCGAGCGCCTCTTCTCGGTTTCCTCCTTGAGATGAGCGACTTTCGCCTTCAGCTTCCCGATGTGGTGCTGCGATTTCTTGTTGTAGGGAGTCTTACGTATCTCCTCTTCTATCTCCCTTATCTGCTCCTCAATCGTCGCCATCGTAAGTCACTCGTCTTGTGCTATCTCGTGATATGAGTTCCGTCGCCCTTCATGATAGAATCTTCAAGCTTCGCGAAAGATGTGATGATCGTCTCTTCACCCTTATGTTCTAGGAACCTGGTTGCCGCGACGATCTTCGGGGCCATGGAGCCTTTCCCAAAATGCCCTTCCTTCAGATGCTTTTTCGCATCTGCTACCGTCATTTTCTTGATAGGTGTCTGCTGAGGAGTGCCGTAATTCAGGTAGACATAATCAACATCGGTCAGCATGATGAACAGCTTCTCCTCGATATCCATCGCCAGCCTGCATGCCGCGAGATCCTTGTCCACCACTGCCTCGACTCCTACATATTTTCCGTCCTTCTTGACGACAGGGATACCTCCGCCTCCGCACGCAATGATCAGTTCGACCTGGTGCTCTCCCCCGAAGATCAGCCTTCTCATCGCTCTCGACTCGACGATTTTCTTTGGCGTTGGTGAGGGGACGAGTCTTCTATAGCCATCTTGGTCGGCTTCGTATCCGAAAACCCATCCCTTCTCCTTCGTGAACTTCTCCGCCTGTTCTCGCGGGTAGAACATGCCGACAGGTTTTGTCGGAGTGTTGAATGCGGGATCATCCTCATCGACGATGACCTGCGTGAGGACGGATATTGCGATCTTGTTGATTCCTCTCTTTGCGAGCTCATTTGTCAGGCTCTGTTGAAGCATGTATCCTATCAAACCCTGGCTTTCTGCCACCAGCGCGTCGAGCGGCATCTCCGGGACTTCGTCTCTTGTCAGTTCGTTCTGCATCAGTATGTTGCCCACTTGCGGGCCGTTCCCGTGAGTGAGGACTATGTCATAGCCCATCTGAATCAGGTCGACAAGCTCCTTCGAGGTCTGCCTCAATCTGTCCATCTGATTCTCTAATGTGAGCTTCTTGCCCGGAGCGATCAACGCATTTCCGCCGATTGCAACAACCGCCGTCTTCATCTGTGTTCCTCTACTGAGTACAGTTAATGACAGGATTGACCAGCCTATTTGTATATAATGGTTGCACAGCAGAATTGCTCTGGCAGTCCATTATGCTCATGAAAGAAGCCATCGCCATATTTATTACGAAGGGATGTTTTGGAGGGGATTGTATGTCTGATGTCCGTGGCGCTGGCGAATCCGATCTTTCGCCTCCGCAGCCAAGAAGCATGATGGATGCTTTGCGCAAGAGCCGCTACAAGCCATTAATCATTGTCATAATAGGTGGCCTGATATTCGCCCTCGGGATCTTTGTCGACATTTGTCTGGCCGGATCCTTGCTGTCGATCACCCTGATTATTCTCTACTGGTATCTGAGGGTCGACAATATCTGGCAGCAATTGGGTATAGGGGTCGCCGCGTTCTGCGTCGCGACACTTGTCGCCGCGTCCGCCGTACTGCCGATAATCACCGATGTCCCGGAGAGCAATCTGCATGATATCGGAAATAAAATGATAGATGGAAAAGTCACTCCGTTACGTGGCGATGCTTATACAAATTACATATACACAATATCAGTTATTCACAACAACGCATCAGCTAATATCAGTGTATATGTAAACATTACAGAGAACGATTTGATGGGAGTGTCAAATGAACGAAACGAGACGATGAATTTGGTATCGGATCCATATAAATTATCAAACACGTCATGGCAATTCAATTACTCTTACAAGACAAAACTCGATAAGCTGATCAACGCATACAAATTCCAGGCTAATATCAGCGGCACCTGGTATGAGGCCGGATTCATTCAGGGAAGCAGTGTTATCCCGGAGTACGGACCAGTATCATCCGACTCTTTGGCGATATTCGGATCCCTCGCACTCGCATATTTCATATTCATATTCGGTTGGGCTTTTCTCCCATTCCTGATACTCGTCCTGTTCCTGCGATTCTCAATGAGGTCCCGCGAAGCTCGTACAAAGATGCTCGATGATTACAGGAAAATGAAAGTCGAGAGAGCGGGCGCGGCAACAGGAAAGCCCGAGACGAAGAAGGAGGAGGAGACCTTCATTTGTTCGGAATGTGGCGCTGAGGTCCAGGCATCCGCCAAATTCTGCCCGAACTGTGGCGAACCGTTCGAAGAGGACGAGCCTCAAGGCATAAAAATCGAATTAAAAAAAGAGAGGGATGACGAGTTCGAGGAGAAGAAGTACTGAAGATAAAGCCAGGACACCGTCATTCTGGAAAATGATTCTCTCCGCGATATTTATTTAATATGAGTTGGATTATGGCCTGGGATGCATTCATACAAAAACGACGAGCATCTTTAGCCATTTGGCCGGAGGTTCTTTGATGTCGTCCATTGCAGAAGAGATGGCAAAGAAGCAGAAGGAGATATCAGTCGCAGAATTCTTCGAAAAGAACAAGCACATCCTCGGTTTCGACTCAGCCCCCCGGGCGCTTATCACCGCCGTGAAAGAGGCGGTGGACAACTCCTTGGACGCATGCGAGGAGGCGGGGATCCTACCCGAGCTCCAGATACAGGTCGAGAAGGTCGACCAGAACGATTTCAAGGTCATCACAGAAGACAACGGTCCAGGCATCATCAAGAAGCAGATCCCGAACATCTTTGCAAGGCTTCTATACGGGTCAAGATTCCATTCGATCCGGCAGGCGAGAGGGCAACAGGGCATTGGAATATCCGCTGTTGTCATGTACGCCCAGCTGACGACCGGGAAGCCGGCGAAGATATGGTCCAAAACATCGAATGCTCATGCGGCGAACTATCTCGAGCTCAGGTTGGACACGAAGAAGAATCAGCCCGAGATACTCAACGAGGACTTCGTCATCTGGGAGAAGGATCACGGGACGAAGCTTGAGGTGCAGCTCAAGGGCAAGTATATCGGAGGCAAGCAGTCGATAATCGAATATCTGAAAGGCACTGCAATAGTGAACCCTCACGCAAGGATAACCTACATTCCCCCGGACGACCCGATGATAGTTTTCGAGAGGGCCACTGAGAATATGCCCCCGACCACAAAGGAGGTCAAGCCGCATCCGGAAGGCATCGAGCTTGGAGAACTAATCAGCATGGCCAAGAACTCCCATGCGGACAAGATGTCCTCTTTCCTGGTAGAAGATTTCTCAAGAATTTCCAACAGGGTCGCAAGAGAGATACTCGATATCGCCAAAGTCCCGCAGGGTCGAAAGCCGAAAGAGATGACTCTCGAACAGGCGAAATCGATCCTGAGCGCGATCAAAGAGGTCAAGATTATGGCTCCGGAGACGGACTGCCTCAGCCCTATAGGACCGTCGCTGATCAAGAAGGGGCTGAAGAACGTCCTCGGGGATGTCAAGGCGGATTTCTATGCGCCGCCCATGAGCAGGGACCCGAGCGTCTATGCTGGCAATCCGTTCATCGTGGAGGTTGGCATAGTCTATGGTGGTCAACTCAACAAGCAGGATCAGGTCCAGATCCTCAGGTTCGCGAACCGCGTCCCATTGATGTATCAGCAGGGTGCATGCGTAATAACCAAGGCTGTCGAGTCAGTCGATTGGAGAAGATATGGCCTTGAGCAGAGAGGAGGATACGGCATTCCATACGGACCGGCGATCATACTTGTGCATGTTGCCTCGTCGAAGATACCTTTCACATCCGAATCGAAAGAGGCTATCGCCGATATCGAGCAGATAAAGCAGGAGATTGAGCTTGCTCTGAAGGCGTGCGGCAGAACTCTCAAGACGCATCTCAGCAAAGTCAGCAGGAGAGAGAAGACAAGGCTGAAGTTCGAGATTGTAGCAGAAATCCTCCCGAAGATAGCCGAGAAGAGCGCGAAGATCGTGAGGAAACCAATTCCTAAACTCGGCGGGACTATTACAAAAATCATGAACATCGTCTGGGTGGATGACAAGATAGAATTCGAGAAGAAGAAGCATAAGGTCGAGATAAATGTCTATAATTATACGCCAGCAAACCGCTCGATGGAGCTGATTATCGTGCTCCCGAACAACGGGGCTAAATTGACCAAGGCGAAGCCGGAACCCGTCATCGAGAAAGAGGGACAAGTCCTCCTCTGGCCGATAAAGAAATTATCCTCAACCGAGTCCGCTAAGATTAATTTCGAGCTGTCCGGGCTAGACAAGGATTCCTATGACGAGAATGAGATTTACGTAACAGGGATAGACCCGCTCTACATCATCGGCGCCGAGCCCCTGCCCGGAGATTGGGACATTGAAAAGTTGATAATGACCGAGACACCTCAAGAAGAGGAGGGCGCGGAGGAAGAAGAGGAAGAGGCCGATTACGACGAGGAGGGGGAGGTGCTCTCCGATGAAGAATAACTCGAGGAACAACGATGAGCGGAGATATAAACAGGCGGTCGACCAGCTGACTGGCATTGCCGAGACGATATACGCTCAGATTGACAAGGGACAAATCCCCAAGATGGTCATTCCTCTCAGGACCAAGAGCAATATCAAATTCGACCCGAAGACCTCTGTATGGAAATATGGCAAGGCATCCGGCGCGAGGACTGCAAAGAAGCTCAAGGGTGCGCAGATGCTTTTGCGAACGATGTACATGCTGGAGTTCATCGAGGATATGATCGATGAAAACAAATCATCTACGCTGAGAGAGATGTACTACATATCCGAGGGTTGGGAGAAGGCAAAGTTCGAGGCTCAGGAGGAAAGCAACCTGCTCGCCGAGGACCTTGAGATAATCACAGGATGTCTGCGAGAGGATTTCAAGCTCAGACCCGAAGAGAACGGTGCGAGCATTCTCGGGAATGTCACGATCACGGAGTATGACAGGAAAGGTCGAAAGAAGAAGATCAACTGCAGAGACGATGTGGGAGATTCCGGCTACGGGATTCCCTATAATGTCGAGAAGGACAAGATCACCATCAATGATGTCGATGCGGATTTCATCCTCGCGATAGAAACAGGTGGTATGTTCGACAGGCTGATAGAGAACGGCTTTGACGAGGACGCGAATGCGATACTTGTGCACCTGAAAGGGCAGCCCGCGAGATCCACAAGACGGTTCATCAAGCGTCTGAATGAGGAACAAGGAATACCTGTCGCGACCTTTACTGATGGAGACCCCTGGTCATTCAGGATTCACGCATCGATCGCATACGGGGCTATCAAGACAGCGCACATATCAGAATACCTGGCGACGCCCGCGACAGAATTTGTTGGAATAACGGCTACTGATATTCTTCAATACAAGTTGCCGACCGACAAGCTCACTGACAGAGATATCCAGGCATTGAAAGCTGAGCTGACCGATCCCAGATTCAACGATTCATTCTGGAAATCGGAGATAGAGACCATGCTCGAGATTGGAAAGAAGGCCGAGCAGCAGGCATTGGCGAAGTATGGTCTCGATTATGTCACTGACAAATATTTGCCCGAAAAACTTGCAGAGATTGATTTATTAAAATAAAATCTTGAAATCATAAAGCAGTTGAAGGAAAAAATATAGCAAAAATACAAGTCTCACTGGATAAAGTTTATTTGTATTATCGCGTATCATATGTTGTTGAGTTTATGAATGAAGACAAAGTTAAAAAGGAGCATAATGTCCTTTCTACTCTGCCTGTTGTCACCGGATGGATTAAGGAAAACAAGCAACTTGAAGAAAAAGATATTGAGACGTTGCAAAAATTATTCCCAAAGCAGTTCCAATATGCTTTGGAAGTCTCTCTTGAAGAATTGATTGATATGAATAATCGCTATCGTGATAGTAAGCTTTACGGAAAACATGTCGAAATATTGCTCTCCCCCTCAGGCATTCAATGGCTCAGAGAGCATTATGATAA
>JAOUEZ010000064.1 GCA_029858465.1 Thermoplasmata archaeon
ATCGGTCCCCATTCGTGTTTAAAATTTACTGGTTGTTTGGCTCCAATAAAGATTACGCTTGTCTGATATTCTCCGTCAATTCTTTTCGTGCCATCAATATCTTCGATTATGTATGTGATTTTGCATGAGCTATTCAGCGTGCCTTCGTTGTAAATCCATCCGCTCAATATGACATACCACATTGAAAGATCCGTTGCATATTCAGATTTCAAGCTCAATTCAGCTCTCATCTGTGGGTGCGGCCAAGGCTGAATGATGAAAAGCGCAGCATTGAAAGCTATAAGAATGATAATTGCGACGATTATGGGGATGATTGGTATCTTGCCGAGCCGGCCATACAGACTATACCTGAGCTTCTTAAACATTTCTGATCATCCATCAATCGTTCGGTATTATTGCTTTTTTCTTCATACTAATGGCGGGCGAGCTGGGATTCGAACCCAGGACCGCCGGCTTAGGAGGCCGGTGCCATATCCGGACTAGGCCACTCGCCCTCGGTTCTCGAATAAATCCCAAATAAATAAACAATCGTCTGATATGAAACAGATAGCCCGTAGGATCATTTGCTGTCTATAATGACATGAAAAGCGATTACTCGACGATTTCTTCTTCTGGCCTATCCTTATTCGGCTCTTCCTTTTCCTTCTCCTCGGCCTTGAGTTCTTCCTGTTGCTGAATCTCCTGGGGCTTCTCCTCTTTCTTCTCCGATTTGGTGTATTCTTCGATGAACTGGATAATATCTAGATCAAGGACTTCCCTCAGATCCATGACTACCCTATATTTGGAAAGAAGCCATTTCTGATCGTATTTGCAGACATCTGGAAGTTTGACAATAACCTTATCCTCTTCGAAATCAGCGGAAAAGCCCTCAGGATTTCCGTAGTCCATCTTCATTATCGCATCGAAGATTTCCCTCTTCTCCTTCGGCTCAGAAATCAACTTATATTTGTACCTGAGGGTCTTGCCAGCTAGCTTGTTATTGAAATCCACGCGCACTCTCCCAGCAGTCACCGCAGAGACATATCCTGCTTTTCCCTTGACGGTCACCTGCATCCCTACTTCTGGCACTATCTCCTGTTTCAAGAATTCCCTCATCGGGAGAAGGTCAACGAGTTTAGGGTCTCTTGGTCCGGCGGCATCCTCTGGGGGTATTGTGATCTCATATTCCTTCCCGAGTTCGGCGTCCTGCATCGATTTGTCTAAGCCAGCAAACAGTCTGTCACTGCCGATCAAGAGCGGCAGAGGTTCGTAGACCGCCTTATCATTGAAAATATTGTTCTCCTTTGCAAGATCCTCATGAGTAGTATCGAAAAGCTCTCCGCTCTCATGGATCCAAGCATCGAATTCGGCGAAGATGACGTGCATCTTCTTCGGCTCGCCGGTATTTTCTTCGGAAGCCATACAATATCACCATAGGTACGATGAGCAAGTGATAACGCATCCTCATTTAAAGCTTACGGATAGCCAATGGGCTGGCCAGTAACGAAATGTCAGGCTTTTCTCCGGCATCTGTCCTTGCGTCATGCTTCGAATACCAAGATATCCCTGACAAAGGCAAATATAAAAACCTCATTGGCCAATTGACTTTGCGGGTAGTTATAGCGGAGTGGGACAGATTGAATGATATTGAAAAAATCTTGCTGACAGCAATAGCGATCGAGAGATACGGACAGGAATTCTACAAGAGTTTTGCCATGCTTGTCGACGATAAGAAAGGAAAAGCACTCATGAACGGCCTTGCGAAGGATGAAAAGGAGCATGAGAGCGTGCTTTCGACCCAATACGAGACTCATTTTCATTCCAACCCACCGCAAAAGATTGACATTGATCTGGGATTAAAGGCGATCAGACATATCTTCGGCAATAAGAAAAATCTCGACAAGGAAAAGGAGGTCACACTTGAAATACTACAGGTCGGGATAGTTGTCGAAGATGAATCAATCAAGTATTATTCTTCGAAGGCAAAGAAGACCTCTGAAAAGGAGCTCTCGCAGCTACTCAATAACCTTGCGAAGATAGAGACTGAGCACAAGGAGATGCTAGAGGAAAACCTCTTCCATCTCAGACAAGAAGGGGCATGGTGGGGGTACGTCCCGATATTGGAAGGCTGAACTAGATAACAAGATTTGCATACGAGGAGGAGAAAAAGATGGTAATGAAGACATACAAATCTGCATCTGGAGCGACAATAGAGATTGATGAGGACAAATGCACAGGCTGCGGCGAATGTGTGAATATCTGCCCTGCGGAAGTGTTTGAGCTGGTCGATGAGAAAGCTACCGCGCCCAAAGCCGACGATTGCACCGAATGCTGTGCCTGCGTCGAAGCATGCCCCGAAAAGGTAATAAAGCACAGCTCGTGTGAATAGTCGACATGAAATTCCTTATGATAATGCCCAGGTCATAGCGATAGCTCTATCATATACAATTTATATCAAACCGCATATCGGTCAATGAGATGCCGCCATAGCTCAGCTGGAGGAGCGGCTGACTTGTAATCAGCAGGTCGGGAGTTCGAATCTCCCTGGCGGCTCTTAATAAACCGTCGGTATCGAGATAATTATTTTATTGCTTTCCTCATCTTGGGTACGGGGGCAACTGCTCTTGATGCTGAAGAACAAAATAACTCTGATAACAGGCGGAACATCTGGAATCGGCTTTGGAATCGCCGAGAGATTCATAAGAGAAGGAGCCAAAGTCGTTGTGACCAGCAGATCGAAAAAGCGATGCGAAACGACCTACAAACACCTCGAGAAGCTTGGAAAGGGGAGAATCGCATTCATCACCGGTGATGTTTCAAAAAGTTCCGACGCTAAAAGAATGATCAGTGACACGGTGAAGAAATTCGGCAGACTAGATATCCTTGTGAATAGCGCTGGCATATATCTCGAGAAACGAGCTGAGGAGACCACCGAAGAGGAATGGGACCAGATCATTGACATCGATCTCAAGGGAGTATGGTTGACCTCAAAGGCAGCCTACCCCCAGTTTAAGAAACAGAAGAAGGGTGTGATAATAAACATATCATCTGATGCAGGGCTTGTCGGAAATAGAAACTGCGCAGCGTACTGTGCCGCCAAAGGGGGCGTTTCCAACCTGACAAGAGCAATGGCGCTTGATTATGCCAAGGAAAACATCAGAGTCAACGCGGTGTGCCCGGCAGTGATTGACACCCCCATGTTCGACAAGGAAATCTGTATTCAGAAAAATCCCAAATCATACGCGAAAAAGACTGCCGAAAGTCACCCAGTGGGCAGAATTGGAACGGTTGACGAGGTCGCATTCATCGTTCTCATGCTCGCATCAGACGAATCATCATTCACGACTGGTGCATGCGTACCGATCGATGGAGGAGTTACAGCAGGCAACTAGTGCTCTTTCATGACAAGCTCGAGGATCTCAGGCGCAAGAGACAGTTCCTTCGTCTTGCTTGCCGCTATATCCTCGGGCGCCAATTGCCCTGTCTCCAGTATTATCATCTTGAAAAGATTGACAGGGATTATCTCGAACAAATCTCTGCCAGGTGATGATTGGGAGGATTTGCTAGTAACTTCGCTCGCAATTGGTTCATCGAAAGGCCAAATCTTGATCGATTCGGTCAGACAATAGACCGGGACGCCCGCGTCCTTGGCTGATAAAGCAAGCATGTGAGTGCCAATTTTATTCACGACCCCCATAGGTATCACGGCGTCCGCGCCTACAAGGAGACCGGACAAGCCTGGCAGAAAGCTCATAGCCTCTGATTCTTCAATGAGAATGGTACGAATCCCCGCAATAGTGAGCTCTCCGGCGAGAAGCCTTCCTTCTCCTCCAGGCCGAGAATATGTCACGAAGATCATTGCGTCTTCCCTATCGCGCAAGTGGGTCAGGGAATGTAGTAAAGTTGAGCTGCGGCTATGGGTCATGAATCGATTTCCCTGTATCAGTTCGGCAGACAACCTCCCGATCGCCTCCATGGACTCATTGCTCTTCGCGGTGATACGGATTGCAAAATCTCTGAGAGATTTTGCCAGAGATGAATCGTCCCTATTCAAGGACAGTTCGATTAGAAGCATATTTGAGAAATTCAATATTGAGGCCATCTGCCTCTGACCGCTGACAATCCTCAGCGCGAACTCCTTTACTGAAGCCCGTATCTCACCGGGATCTGCATCCGGGTTTTTCCTTAGCGCCGTATGAAGCGATCCCGCAGCGATTTTCAATATGTGAGAGGCGCCATGCTCGGTATCCTCGAATATCGTTTTAGCGAACAAGGAGAGATCTTCAGAGAGGCTCATTGACAGGTTCTGAACGCTGAACTGGAATTTTATTGTTGCCGTTGGGTTATCAATAATAGATTGTAATGGCCAGATTCGCTGTTTGCGTTCTCGAGATTTTATTGAAGGCAACCGTGATAATGAAGTATAAATCACAGATGCGCTGTATGACCAGGCTAAGAACTGGAGAGATGCCGTTGCTCCTGATTGCGAGGATAAAAGAGAGAAATTCTAAGGACTTCGTATGGAATCGTCTGGAAAGCTCTATTGATGATCTAAAGCAAAGAGGCGTCGATCCGCTCTATATCTCTAAAAAATCCAATCATATGGAGACGAGCTTGATTGTGAGCGCGAAATCGATAGATGCATTCCTAGATTCTTTGATTTTCGTCCTCAAGGACATATCCGGCTCAGAGGACATATCCATAATACCACTGATAAAGCCGATTTTTTTCGATGTCCCTGAGAATATTGGAAAGGATGCGATAAGGTACCTGATTTCTATAACTACTCGTCCATCCGATTCTTTGAGAGTCTATGAGATCATTTCCGGATTCAGGGCATCATCGGACACGGCATTGATCTATCTGGCATTCGCATGTCAGATGCATTGCGACACTTTGACCCTGAGCGCGTTCTCGAAATCTGACGATCATCTCTCGAGGTTCATCCAGCAGGAACTCAAATCGATACCAGGAATCGTTAAAGTATCCATTACGCCCATTGAGAAGAGTAAGAGACTAGTGCCTTACGCCGATATGGTGGGCATTTTGAGAAGAGAGATAGGCCAGATAAATGTAACAAGGCCTATAATGGACCTTTCAGACCTGCAATAGAGGGGATCAAAGGAATCTCGAGAGAGATGATGAGCTCTCCACTCGTTCCCTGAACTCATTCTCCCACCAGTTGATGTATCTACGGTTGGACTTCCTTGATATGACGGCTTCTATTGCAACGTCGTGAGCCATATCGGCGACTATAGGCCTGATTCTTTCCCGGGACCAATTGCTTCTGACGCTCCTCGGCATCCTGAGGTATATCGGAGGATGATCGAGATGCTTTGGCGGCAGTCTTGAGAGCGTAAAAAGGTCGCACGCTCTCTCCGTTCCCGGGATGAATTTCTGCTTGGCCTGTACTATATGCATGAGCTCATGTCCCATAACGTACCTGCTCGGGAGACCTGCCCGGCGAAGCGGGGGGAAGGATATCTTCTTCAACATCGTATTGCCGTCCGATTCCGTCATTGCGAGGCCTTTGTAGGAATTGGTCATGCCCACCCGAATCTTTCCTCGGACCTCGGGGAAGTATTGCGTAATCGAAAAGAACCTCCTTGAGAAACTGTCGAGAAGTTCCGGGGTCGCGCTTTCAATGAATGGCCTGGTGAATGTCAATCGTGGCGGTGCCCACATATCTATCATCCCTTCTGGTGCGGCAATCTCAAAATGCCGCTCCGAGGATAATAGTCCAACGATTTCTTGATTTGAAGCTTCCCATGCCATCATTTTTTCCCGTAACGAGAAGAAAAAGGTTGAGCCGGGTAAAAATGCTACCCAAAATGTCGCCTTTATGCTTATTGGAAAAAAGGGATTGCTGACCATTTAAACAAACCGGGCGAAAGAATCGGCGATTTTGCACCGGCTTTTTTATCTAATATCGTCCCATACAAATCGGGGACGATCCGAAATGTCAAAAAACGTACATTACAAGCCCGGACCAAAGTTTGGGGTAGAAATAGGTCGATTTGTGGGGCAATTTTCTACCAGTTTCGGCGGCTTCGAAAATCTCAGGAATGCTGGTCGATGGTAATAGGCAGATCAATTGAAAGTCCCCTTTTTCTGCCTCTTTGAATGCTTCTTCAGTACCCTTGACAAATTCAATTTTTTCCATGTTTTCCTGCATCTCGGGAGTAATGCGGAGCAATTCCTCTATGACATATTTGTGAAGGACTGACACATCGAGTCTTTCAACGGGGTCGTCGGAACAGAATTCCGTCCTTAGGCTTGCCATCATTCCCCTCTTTTTCTTTGTGAACCAGAGACCGATCGTGCTGCACCCTTCCATCCCTTCCAATCTGTCGAGTAAGGCTATCCTGTCATCCATCTCGTCCACGTCGAATCGTGTCTCGAGCTTTTCCGGCAGTGATGCAATGATGTCCTCGTCAACAGAATGTATAAGCCGATGCGCAGGAAGCATCTTCAAACCTGGATCATAGCTGTTGACAAGCGTAGCCAAGACATAATCGTGGACGCCTTCCCCCACCTTCGAATCCGTCAACCTCGAGAACTCCAGCGCCGTCTCATACCTATGATGTCCGTCCGCAATTAGCACCTTTTTGCCCTTGAGCGCATTTGTGATCATCTCAATGTCCGAATCCCTGCTGATTCTGAACAGCCTATGACGCACATCGCTGGGGTCAACGAAAGAGAATACCTCGTTGTTGGGCTGTTTGATCCTTTCCAAAACTGCAGCCAGCGCATTCTGCCTATCTTCGTAGATCATGAAAATCTGCTCGATGTTGGCCCTTACCGCCGATAAGAGCTGCAGCCTGTCGGCCTTGGCCTTTACATGAGTCCTCTCATGCGGAAGTACGTTCTTGCCGAATGGCTCGAGACGGAACAGAGCTGTAAGGCCTGTCCTCTGCATTATGCGTCCTTCAAGCCGGAAAGTCTGCTCGTACGCGTAATAGCAGGCCTTTTCATCGCTGACAATCAATCCGGATTCGATCCATTTGCCGAAGATACGCGATGCGTTACTGTATGAGTCCCCCCTGTCGCCGAGCATCACATTGCTGATGTTCATGGCCTCGGATTGCAGCTTTGCAAGCATCTCTTTGGAGATGACATCATAAGGAGGCGCAACCAGTTTTTCCGGAGCTTTCGCTGCTTTCGCAAGATTGTAATGATATCCCTTGAACGGCTTAATGTCGACCATTCGGATTGCACCCGTCAGGCTGATTGAAGAATGAAGTTGGTTATTTAGATTTTCATAGTCTGAAAGAGGAGTAAACATATACAATTA
>JAOUEZ010000065.1 GCA_029858465.1 Thermoplasmata archaeon
AATAATAGGCACAATATCTATCCCGACGATGGCTGGATTTCATGCGATAATCGCGATAGGAGAAGCCGCGATTTCAACAGGCGTGATCGCCTATCTCGCACATGTTTCCCCCGAGATTGTTCAATCATTTGAACGGAAAGCGGAGGTGACAACGCAATGAGAAGAGAAATCTCCGTCATAACGATTATTTTAATAATCTTCACAATTGGCGCCGTCGGATATTGGATATTCTCCTCGGAACTTCCAGATGGTTTGGAGCGCACAATGGAAGATGCCGGTGTCGAGGAACAGGAGCCTGTCTATACCGCTCCGCTTAGCTACGGGAACGATTATTTCTCATACATTTTGATGGGAGCAGTCGGCTTCTTCACGATATTGGCAGTGACCTTTCTAATAATAAAAGCGCTGGCGAAGAAAAATGAAACACGAGAACATCGATGAGTTCGCTTCTGGGTCTCCTCTTTTGAAAATAGATCCTCGCACAAAGCTCGTCGCACTGATTGTGTTCTTAATAGTCGCGGCATTCGCCGTCGACAGAGAGGCCACACTTTGCCTAGGAGCTGTATCGATTATTCTTGCAGCGGTATCGAAAATACCGGTCAAGCACATTATCAGAAACCTACTATTTGCTCTGCCGTTCATTATTGCGGTTTCTCTCGGCGCCTTGATTGTCGGCGATATTATTATCGCGATTTTTGTCTCAATCAGGATAGCTGCATCAGTTCTGACCGCTGTAATCTTCGCGAGCACGACTCCTGTCTTCGAGCAAATCAGGGCTCTTCAATATTTCCGAGTCCCGACGGTCATCACATCAATGCTGCTTTTCACATACAGATTCATTTTCGTCTTCATCGATGAACTGGAGCGGATGAAGCTTGCACGAGTATCGCGAAGCATGAATATGCAAGGCGGGACCTTGCTGAGCAGAAGAGTGTTCAAAACAATCGGTCAAACCTTGGGGATGCTGTTCATAAGAGTCAACGAAAGAGCAAAACGTGTCTTTTTCTCGCTTCGCGCTAGAGGATATACAGGGAAGGCTGTGACACGGCGAAGACTCGCATTCGGCATCGCGGACATATCATATGCAATTTTCATGTCGATTTCAATTTTCATAATAATGTCGATTCAGCTGGGGGTAATCTTGTGATTCCAGCACTCGAACTGAAGAAAGTCTCATACTCTTAGCCCGGAGAATTCAAGGCTGTAGAGGGTGTGAGCTTTGCAGTCGAGCGGGGGGAAAGGGTCGCAATCGTAGGTCCGAACGGCGCAGGCAAAACGACGCTCCTCCTGTTGATGGCAGCCCTAAAAGAGCCCTCCGCAGGAAATGTCCTAATTGACGGAGAGAAAATCAGCCCGAAAAGCGGCTCTGCAGTGAGGCATAAGATAGGGATATTATTCCAGGATCCAGATGATCAGATTTTCATGCCGACTGTAGAAGAGGATATCGCTTTCGGCCCGACGAATCTCAATCTTGACAGCAATGAGATCGATCGCAGGATCAAGGAGGCGATCATTGCAACTGGATTGCAGGGATATGAGAAAAGAGCCCCGCATCATCTCTCGATAGGCGAAAAGAAGAGGGTTGCGATAGCCGGTGTTCTATCCATGCGGCCAAAGACAATGCTCCTCGATGAGCCAACATCCGGCCTTGATCCCAAAGGAAAAGAGGATATCATGAAAATCTTAGACGGCGTGGGCGAAACAATGGTTCTCGTAACTCATGATGTGGACCTCGCACTCGATTTTTCCGACAGGACAATCCTTTTAAAAAGGAGGGTTATTTTCGACGGCTCACCTCTCAAACTATTCGAGAATGAATCTCTCATCGAGTCCGCCGGCCTTGTCCAGCCGAAAGTCACAAAGATTGTGACTATATTGAAAGAGAAGGGGTTGCTTGACAGCGGAGACAGGCCGAAATCTATCGATGAGTTGAGGCTATTGCTACGGAACAGATGATCATCCGATTTCGACTATTCCCCACCGATCAGGAAAACGATTATCGCAGTGATCAGACCAGCAGCGGCGAATCTGAGTCCTGTGTATATTATCATCTCTTTCAGTAGACTGCCGAGATATGCGCCCATTCCGAAGAGAAAGACGATCGTGATGATGAGAGCGTATATCATGGCTTCAAGTGGTTCCATAAGGAAAAATGGGACGAGCGGAACGAAAGCTGCGATCAAAGGCGCGATTCCGTGGACAAGCGCGCTCACGACATTGCCGATCATCGCGGTCTCCTTTCTAGTCCCTTCAACGGTCTTCAGCATAGCCCGCTCGACCTTCTTGTGCTGGAGGGCGGACTCGATCCTTTCTGCCTCGTAAGCCCCGACAGCAGAGCTGACAGAGAGACCGATGGCTGCCGCGATGCCGGCTACAATCACTAGCTCTTTCGTGAGATGCCCTGCCGCGTAGGCGCCGAGTATCACACCCATTATCGTGAGGGCTCCATCGAACGCCCCGATGACAAAATACCTCCTTACTATCGGCATGAGATTGTGCATCTCAGCCGCCATCTTGACACGGCTTCTGATTCCTGAGAATTTGGGCATTTCAGCTCTTTCCTCTGGATTCCAGATCCTTGCGTATCTCCTCGACAGCTATCTCAATGGCCTCTTCAGCCTTTGAAGAATGCGGGCCGCCACCCTGTGCAAAGTCAGGTTTGCCGCCACCGCTGCCTCCGACCTTCATGAAAACCGTCTTCAGCATTTTCGAGCAATCCATCTGCAGATCGTCGCTCCTTGCGATTATCATCTTCAGTCCGTGAGATCCTGAGGCGAGCACCGCGACGCTTTTCTCCTTCGATATTATCTCTTTAGCCAACGAAATAAGATCTTTCAGCTCGACATGCATAAGATGCTTGACTATCTGGACATCGCCGACCTTGTCCGCGCTGGGAGCTGTTGCGGCACCGGTAACCATATCTTTCTTCATCTTTTCGATCGTCTTCCTTTGATCTCTAGACTCGGCGAGTATTTTCTCAATCGCCGACGGCATGTTCTCCACGGATGAGTTGAGAAGCTGTGCGGCATCTTTCACGGAATGCTCAATCTTCTGCATTTGGTCGATCCCGGCAGTGCCTGCAGCGAATTCGACTCTAACGACGCCGTCCTGTATGCGTTTTGTCCCGAGGAGCTTTATCATGCCGACCTCTGATGTGTTCTTGCAGTGCGTCCCGCCGCACGCCTCGACATCGAGGCCCTCTATGTTCACCACTCTTATCTCCCTGCCAGGAACAGCACCGCCCTGGTACAGTCTGAACCCGAATCGTTTCTCCGCGGCGTTCCTCTCCATGAACCTTGTAGTAATCTTCAATGCGTCAAGAACAGCTTTGTTCGCGTCCATCTCGATCCTGTCGAGCTGCTCCCTCGATAGGTCCTCGTAATGGGTTATATCAAGCCGAGCCGAGTCCACCGATTTGTTCGCACCCGTCTGATAGATATGATTGCCGAGAAGCCTCCTGCATACGCCGTTGACGATATGTGTCGCCGTATGGTGCCTCATCAGGCTCCTGCGCCGGTCCCAATCGATCTTGCAGATGACGCTCTTGCTCTCTTTGGCTGTTATCGGCCCCTCGATATAGTGCGCGACGACATTGCCTATCTTCTCCGCTCTGGCCATCCTCATGTCGCCGATATATCCTGCATCCGATTCCTGTCCGCCACTAGTTGCGTAGAAGTATGTCTTGTCAAGGATGATCATCTGACCCTCTATGCCTATCACTTTCGACCGGAATCTCTGCTTGTAGGGATCCTTGTAGAAGGCGAGATTGGTCGCTGGATATTCCTTTGAGAGCTTTGTTTCCTCGTGAGACTCCTCCTCGGTGCGATCGTTCGCTTCGTGCATTTGCGACACCCTCAGGAAGAAATCATCCGGGATGTCGAAGGGATGAGATGCGAATTCCTGAGCCATGTCCGGCGTAAGCCCGTGCGAATCATACAGCTCTATCAAATCATCTACTTCGAGAGATTTCTTATTAGAATTCTCCATCCGCTGGACGATCGATTTGCCTCTCGATACAGTCTCAGCGTATCTATCCTCCTCAACTTTCGTGAGGAGCAGTATGTCATCCTTGTTCTCCTCGAACTCGGGGAAGTCCTTCATCAGATAGTCAATCTGCCAGGAGACGACATCGGCAAGCGGGGTATCCAAAGATAACCTTTTCAGCGCCCTGATACCCCTTCTTATCAAGAGGCGGGCGAAATATCCGCGCTTGACGTTTGAAGGCACTACACCGTCGTTGAGAAGTAAAGTGAGCGCGCGCGAGTGATCGCAAATGATGTAGGCGTTCTCGATTGGCTCGACCTGCTTGAGAAGCTCATCGACCGATATCCCCAACCTCACCGCCGTCTTAGCCCTTACCTCCCTCAGTCCGGAAGAGGTCTCGGTCTTCATCAGGCCGGCGACCTTCGAGTATTCGCCCAATATCTTCTTGTCGCTTCGAAGATCTGCCAGGCGTTCCACTTTCTGCAGGACATCCCCGAATATTGCATCGTAGGCAGTCGGGGTTCCATGCGAAAGCCAAGTGAGTCTCTCGAGCCCGTAACCAGTATCCACGACCTGCATATCCATCGGGACGCGGCCGCCGTCGACAATCTTGTACTGCATGAACACAAGGGTAGCCGCCTCCACGCCTCCTACTTCCACCTCGACGCATGGTCCTGCATTTCCTCCGCCTTCCCACCAGGCCTCGACAAAGCGGACGTCTTTCGAGTCAGCTCCTTGGACCTCCGTCAGGAATTTGAAGCAGAGTTCGATCGTACGATCTTTCCAGTAGACAGGCTTCTTCTTTGTGTTGAAGACGTGGTGCGCCATCATCTCGAACATAGTGAGATGAGAGCCGGTCCTGCCGACATTATCGATATCGTTGAACCTGATGCATGTCTGAGATATCGCGAGTGGGTTAGCGGGAGGATCGACAACCTGGTTAATCACCCAAGGCTGGAAATCATAAATGCTCGCCTGAGTGAAGAAGACGTCGTCCCGCCATCTTGCAGTGATCGGATACCGCCCAATCCTCTCGTGCCCGTTCTTCTCTAGGAATGATAGGAAACTCTCCCGCATGTCATGGAGCGATAGTCTCTCCTTGAAAATTGGATTGCCGATGAAGGAGTACTCGATGCAAGGGCTCTCGCCGCACAGCTCATGCTCTCCCAATGTCCAAAAGGCTCTTCCGCACTTCTTGCACTGGACCCGGTGAAAACCGCTGCTCCGGAAGAACTCCAGATCGAATTCTTTCTCATCCATATGACAACCTTAGATTGAAGGACTCTTAAATAAAGCATTGGTAGAATGGCGACTTGACCAGGATACGCGACACTCTACTTTCGACAATCCTTCAGAAAGCGATTAGATTTCAAAACGATATTCATATTTTGAAATGAATCGAACAGGGACTGCCTATCTGCCCCTGCATCCGGGGAAGGCGCCGAGATGGCTGTTTTCCAGAATGGTCAGACTAGCAGATGCGATACTGGAGATATCGGTCGATGAGATCGGCACGCGCGAGACGATAAGAAGATTCTCTGATCCGTTCTGGTTTCAGGCCTTTAGCTGCGTCCTTGGATTCGATTGGCACAGCTCGGGCACTACAACGGTGACCTGTGGCGCGGTAAAAGAGGCTCTCTCTGCGAACAACATCGGCATATTTTCCGCAGGCGGGAAGGGGAACGTCTCAAGAATGACGCTTCCCGAGATAGAAAATGTTTGCGAGACCAATTCGATAAGAGGAAATCTTGAAATCTCGCTTAAAAGAGCGAGCAAACTTGCCGCAAAGGTGGACAGCGCGGCATTGCAGGATGGACACCAGCTTTATCACCATAACTTTCTGTTCGATTCTCATGGAAACTGGGCGGTTGTTCAGCAGGGATTGAATGATGAATCCGGCTACGCGCGGAGATATCACTGGGCATCCGAAAATCTGGCGCAGTTCGAGGAGGAACCGCATTCTTCTATCTTAGGGCAGAAAGTGAGCAGGGTGCTCGACCTGACAAGTTCGGCGAGCCGCGAGAACAGGAAGATCTGCTGCGACATAACGAAGGAGAATCCAAAAAGGACTCGAGAGACAGTAAGGGCGGCGGCAAGAGGATCGCAGAGGAGCATACTTGAATGGACTCCCGAGGGCGAGATGATCCCGTCAATACTCGCGATGCCGAGGGACATCAATTGGTCTATCTTAAGAAAGTGCTATGACATCCAACCGAGGAATTTCGAAGAATTGCTCTCGATTGACGGTGTCGGTCCTTCGACCGTGCGCGCTCTGGCATATACAGCGGAGATAATCTACGGCAAGGAGCCGAGCTGGAAAGACCCGGTCAAATTTTCATTTGCTGTCGGCGGTAAGGACGGAGTGCCTTTCCCTGTGGACAGAAGGGCGATGGACAATGCGATTCAGATCCTCAGGCAGGGAATAGAGGAGGCGAAGCTGGGGAATAAAGAGAAAATAACCGCGGTCCAGAGATTGAGGAGGTTCGTCCCTCCGGATCATGCGTTGAGCTAAAAGCGTCCATATAGAAAATTCCATCAATCCCGACTGCTTACTCTCACTGGATGGAAGAGAATAACTCAGGAGCAATTGGCGGCAGGAAATGGAATTTTGCCAGGAGATTTGTGCATGTTCTTCTCTCTATTGGAGTGCTCTATTACTGGTTGCCGGATCCGCTTATGCCCGGCTTCCCCAAATGGTTCCTGCTTGTGATTGGCCTTGCAATAATTGCGTTCATTGAAATCTTGAGATTCGGCATGAAAATCAAACTACCCTGGACAAGACCATATGAAGAAGGGCGGCTTGCTGGTCATACTTATTCAGCTGTCGGTGCAGTTATCGTGTTTCTGATTGCCCCGATGGAAATTGGAACACCGGCGATAATTGCGATGGCCTGGGCAGATCCAATCGCCGGAGAGGTGAGGAAGCGGACGGGGCGCAGAGAAATCGGTTGGCTCGCCTGCGGGATATCCTATGCAATCATCGCCGGAATCGTGGTCTTTCTGATTGTGCCGTGGAGAGACGTCGGCTCAATGGGATTATTGGTTGCCATTATGACAATTACAGCTGTATTTTCTGAAGAGATCGGTCAAAAATATCTTGATGATGATTTCACCATGCTCGTCCTGCCGACAGCCGTAGCTATGATCTACTGGGTCATTCTCTTGGACAGATTGCTCATAGTGACTCCTTGAAAA
>JAOUEZ010000066.1 GCA_029858465.1 Thermoplasmata archaeon
GGGATGCGGGATAGGTGTCACCAACGCCGGACATTGCCCGCGCGAGGTCGTCAAGGCGGTAAAAGATCAGGTCGCAAAATTCAACCATCTTTGCTTCATGGTAACCCCTTACGAGGGATACGTGAGGCTGGCGGAAAAGATGGCAAAGATCGCTCCGAAGCCCTACCTGACGAAATCTGCATTCTTCAATTCAGGTGCGGAGGCTGTGGAGAACGCGGTCAAATATGCACGACACTTTAACAAAAAGACTGCTGTGTTTTCCTTCCAGCACGGCTTCCATGGCAGGACTTCAATGACAATGGCGCTCACTGCAAAGGAGATGCCGTACAAGGCTGGTTTCGGACCGCTCCCCGAGACTTACAAGCTCGAATTCGCCTATTGCTACAGATGCCCATTGAACCTGAAATATCCGAGTTGCGCGATCGCATGCGCGGATAAGATCGACGAAGTCTTCTCGTCACCGCAGTTCAACGGTAAAGTCTCATCATTGGTCGGAGAACCGATCGCGGGCGAAGGGGGATTCATAGTACCACCACCGGAATTCTACCCGAAAGTGTCGCAGATCTGCAAGAAGCACAATGTGATATTGATCGCCGATGAGATACAGACAGG
Source organism: Thermoplasmata archaeon (assembly GCA_029858465.1). Classification (GTDB taxonomy): domain Archaea; phylum Thermoplasmatota; class Thermoplasmata; order UBA10834; family DTMW01; genus JAOUEZ01. The sequence continues at coordinate 613 of JAOUEZ010000066.1, forward strand.
GGCCGGGAGAACGGGTAAGATGTGGTGCATGCAGCATTGGCCAACTACAGAATTCGATCTGTTGACAAGCGCAAAAGGCATCGGCGGAGGCATGGTAATATCCGGAGTCACCGGCAGGGCCGAGATAATGGACGAGCCCCAGATCGGGGGAATCGGAGGAACCTTCGGGGGACATCCTGCGTCATGCGCGGCCGCGTTAGCCCAGCTTGAAGTAAACGAGAAGGCCATCCCAAAGGTGGAAAAGATCAACAAGTACATGACAAGGCGCCTGAAGGAGATGGCGAAAAAGTACAATGTCATCGGAGATGTCCGCGGAATGGGCGCAATGATGGCGATTGAGTTGGTCAAGGACAGGAACACCAAGGAGCCTTCGACAGATGAGATCAAGAAGGTTAGGGACTACGCATTGAAACACGGGATGGTCCTGCTCAGTTGCGGCACATTCGGCAATATCATAAGGATGCACCCAGCCCTGACGATGCCCAGGTCATTGCTTGTGCAGGCCATGGATATACTTGATGGCGGGCTTGCATACGCGACTGGCAAACAATGATTCCTAAACGATTCGCAGGACACAGTCCTGCGATTTCAATCAATTTTATATTTTCTTTATTGAACTGCAACCGACAATGAATTGTATGCGAAAATTCATGGACTGATTCGTGAAAGACCAGAAGATCATACACGATGCGGTTCACGGATCGATATCTGTAAAAGGAGTATTTCTCGATCTTATCGAATCCCCTGAATTTCAAAGACTGCACGACATCAAGCAGCTCGGATTGGCACATCTCGTTTTTCCCGGGGCTCATCATACAAGATTGGAGCATTCTCTGGGCACATATCATATCTCGAGCTTGATGTGCCACGCTCTCGATTTGGAAGAGCAAGAATCTCAAACGATCATGTCCGCCGCACTTCTGCACGACGTCGGACATGCCCCCTTCTCTCATTCGCTCGAATGGTTTCTCAAGGACAGATACGGATTCACTCATGACGAGCTCACGAAGAAGATAATCCTCGGGAAGGAATCTATGCTGTCAAATGATGATAGGGAAAACATCGGCGCGCCCGACACAATATCCGCGATCTTGGAAAGGCACGGCATCGACCCGAAGAATGTCGCGCGCCTGGTGACCAGGACAGAATCAGGCACCGATCCCTCGCAGACAAGGCTCGGACAGCAAAAGAAGGGGCATTTCAACCTTGACAAATACCCCGCCCAGATAATACACGGGCCGGTCGATTGTGATCAAATGGATTATCTTATCAGGGATTCGTATTACACAGGCGTAGGTCATGGCGTCATCGACCGTGACAGGATTCTGAACACACTCGATGTTCACAATGGCGATCTTGTCGTTGAATCCAGAGGCATATCAGCCGCCGAGGGAATGCTTGTCGCTCGCGCGTTGATGTTCACTACAGTGTATTTCCACAAGACGGTGCGGATTGCCGAACTCATGTTGACGAAGGCTGCTGAGAACCTGAAGAAAGAGGAGATGGACGTTGCGAGAAAACAGAATGACTCAGGATTTCTTGCCATGCTCGAGTCACGCGGAGATATGTCTCGGAAGATATCTGCTTCGCTTCGATATCGCCGTCTTTACAAGGCCGCGCTTATCTGGAAACTTGCGGAACTGGACGACCGCACGATAGAATTCCTCGAGCAGTTCTGCGATTACAAAGAGAAAATCTCTATTGAGGAAAGGATATGCAAGCGCGCGGACGTCCCGAAGGGAAGCGTCATATTGGATGTTCCCGGCGAGGAGATCCTAACAACCGAGCCAAGGATGAGCAGCGTAAATATCGGCATATTAGAGAACAACAAGGTCAAGCCACTTTCAAGGGTGAGCCCGCTAGCCTCCGCATTGCAGCTCAGAAAGATTCAGGATTGGGGTCTCATGGTCGCATGCCCGTCTCAGATGCGACTGATGGTTAAAAGAGCGGCTGAGAGAATTCTTTCGGTCCGATGATCAGCCCTTCATTACGCCGATCGGCACAAGCCTTGCGACGACCCTCGAGATCCCCGCGCCGTCCGCTATTCTGACGACATCATCGACATTCTTGTACGCGCCGGGAGCCTCCTCGATTATTCCTTCCTTGCTTGCAGCTCTCACGTAGATGCCCTTGTCTCTGAGCTGCTGAATTACGCGGTTCTTTTCGAATCTCCGGGTCGCAGCCATTCTCGATAGCAATCTCCCAGCGCCGTGGCAGGTCGATCCAAAAGTCTCCTGCATGGCTCTCTCGGTTCCTATCAGAACATAGCTGGCGCTACCCATATCTCCCGGAATAAGGACCGGCTGGCCTATGGATGAGTATGCGTCCGGTATTCCTGGGGCGTTCGCCGCGAAGGCCCTTGTCGCCCCTTTTCTGTGCACATATAATTTCCTGGGGCCAGAATCGGTAGAATGCGTCTCTATCTTGCAGATGTTGTGTGCGACATCATAGATCATTTTCATCCCGATGTCCTGCGCCCGTACTCCGAGCGTCCGCTCGAACGACTCCCTTGTCCAATGTAGAATCAGCTGTCTGTTTGCCCAGGCATAGTTGGCAGCACAGACCATCGCGGAGAAGTAATCCTGTCCTTCTCGGCTGTCAACAGGAGCGCACGCGAGCTGGCGATCCTCGACCTGTATGTCATAATCCTTGATTGATTTCTCCATCACCCTCAGATAATCGGTCGCGATCTGATGGCCGCACCCTCTTGAGCCTGTGTGTATGGAGACCATGATCTGGTCTTCCGATAGAATCCCGAAGGTCTTTGCAGCCTTCTCGTCGAATATCTTGTCGACTTTCTGTATCTCAAGGAAATGATTTCCCCCGCCGAGGGTGCCGAGCTGAGAAGACCCTCTATGTTTCGCCTTCTGCGAGACGTTATCAGGATTCGCTCCGGCCATTGAGCCGTTCTCCTCGGAGCAGGTCAGGTCATCGGTCCAGCCGTATCCCTTTTCCACCGCCCATTTTGCACCTTTTAAGAGCACCTCGTCCATTTCTGCGCTGGTCAATCTGAGTTTTCCGGATTCTCCGACACCCGATGGCACATTCCTGAAGACCGTATCTATCAGCGGGCTGATCTTGTCCTTCAGTTCCTCGAATCTCAGGTCTGTCCTTACCAAGCGCACTCCGCAGTTGATGTCGAATCCGATGCCTCCGGGAGATATCACGCCCTCTTTTGCGTCGAAAGCCGCCACTCCGCCGATCGGAAAGCCGTAGCCCCAATGTATGTCCGGCATCGCGAGCGATTTCCCGACTATGCCTTTCATGCAGGCGACATTGGCAACCTGCTCGGCCGCATTGTCCTTCCTGATGTTCTCAATCATCTTTTCATCTGTGAAAATGATGGCGGACGTCCTCATGCAGCTCTTGTAGCTCTGAGGTATTTCGTATCTGAACTCGTCAATCTTGTTTAGAGGACCGTTCCAACCCATCGTTTTACCAGCAGATTCTATGTGATTATGATATTTCAATCTTGTTTGCTATTAAAAGGAGATACTGATATCGAATTATTTAATAGCCTAAACGCAATCAAGTTCCGATGAGCGGCAATAATGAGAAGGTCACTTTTCTCAGTTGCTTCAAATGCGGGCGGATTGTCCGTTCGGATCTGAATGAATGCCCGAGATGTGGCATGAAATTCGGTCCGGGCACTCTCTTTGAGTGTCCTTTCTGCGCTGGCCTTGTCTGGAGGAGCGCCGAAGTATGTTCCACATGCAAGACAGATCTCATCAAATTCGCTAGCGAGATAGGTGATAATCTCGAGAGCTTCTCGATGGATGGATTCGTCGACGAGATAATCGAGACCGAGCTCGACCAGATTAAGAAGGGCGTTATAAGAGTCGCATGCCCGTCCTGCGGCCTCATGATTACTGGTAGCGAAAAGCGCTGCCCAAGGTGCGACATGGTTCTGGAAGGCGCCAAGGTCGATTGTCCAGTCTGCGGGGAGAAAGTACTTCTCACGGACGAGAAATGCAAGAACTGCGGAACGGTATTCTACGAGATCGCGGAGGTCGAGGGTACTGAAAGAGTAAAGGATGTGAAGCAGGCAATCAAAGCTCAGATGGCGGAAGGCCCGGATGAGGAGCTTCTGAAGATACGGGCCATCCTCGCATCCGCCAGAGAGGAACAAGAGGTAGTCGAGGAATCCAAAAAAGAAGCGCCGACGAAGAAACCTAAGAAGAAAAAGGGGAAAAAGAAATCAAAGAAATGATACGCCCCCTATCTCTTTTAATTAAAATCGAATTGTTCTAATAGAGCAGGGCCGGGACCGGGATTCGAACCCGGGTCAAGGGATCCACAGTCCCCAAGGATACCACTACCCCATCCCGGCCATTAGCTCCTGGTGCGGCTAGCATATCGTCTCCATTAATAAACCTTGTCGAATTCCCCGACACCTGTCAACAGGGTATTTTCAGCAATCTCTAGACATTCTCCTTTTCTAAGGTATTCGCATAAGATTGCAATGCAGATTGAGGGGGAATTTACATGTCAAAGAAAAATACTCAGGGCGACGATATGAGATTTTCAGGCTCGAACAGATGCCCTGAGTGCGATTGTATAATGGCACACAGATCGGGATGCCTTGAATGCCCGATCTGCGGCTATGCTCACTGCACCAGCTGAAAGAAGTCTTTAAATTGGGGTATTCCTCTTTTAGCTCCCACGGTGAGTTCAAATGACAAAGGACCTGCTATCAATCAATGATTTGAAAGACGACCTGGCTTCGGTCATATCGGATTCTATAAGATTGAAAACGGAAAGCGGTCCAAAAAAATCCTCGAAGAAATCCTCCATGAGCGGTAAGAATGTTGTGCTTCTATTCGAAAAGCCCAGCCTCAGGACGAAGGCGTCTTTCGCGGTCGCGGTCCAGCAGCTCGGAGGAAACGCCGTCTACATGAGCCCTGATGAGGTGCAGATCGGAAAGCGCGAGAGCGTGTCAGATGTCGGAAAAGTTCTCTCGCGATATTTCGATGTCATTGTCTACCGCGCATTCTCCCATACCACTATGGTCGAACTGGCGGAGGCTGCAAGCGCCCCAGTGATAAATGCACTTGACGATCTCGAGCATCCGTGCCAGATAGTTGGAGATCTCATGACCATCAAAGAGAAGAAAGGCGATTTGAAAGGCCTTAAGCTAGCATACATCGGAGATGGCAACAATGTGTGCAACTCCCTGCTGCTCGGATGTGCAATTGTCGGCATGAACATCTCGGTGGCTTCTCCTACCAATCACAAGCCGTCCGAAGAAGTCTCAAACAAGGCGAAAGAGCTCACATCTAAATCAGGATCAAATGTTGACATCTTGACCAATCCATTCAAGGCTGCGGAGAATGCGGACATTATTTATACAGATGTCTGGGTCTCCATGGGCCAGGAGAGCGAGCGGGAGGAGAAAGAGAAAGTCTTCCTACCTTATCAGATATCCGAAAAAACGATGAGCAACGCCAAGCCTGATGCGATATTCATGCATTGTCTTCCTGCACACAGAGGCCTCGAGGTTGTCCCAGAGGTCATCGACGGACCTAAAAGCGTGATATTCGACCAGGCGGAGAATCGTCTTCATGCTCAGAAGGGCATGCTGCTCGCTTCGCTCAAATGAGACGCAAGCTGTCTGGCAATCTCTCTTTCGATTGCGGACAGAAAATCGCCCTCGGTGCTTAACGGCAATGTCGCTCCCGCAGCTATGTTGTGACCGCCCCCGATGCCGCCGACGGATTCGGCAGCTCTCTTGATGGCGATTGCCAAATTGACACCTTTTTGCACCATCTCGTGTGTTGTTCTTGCAGACGCCTTGATCTTATACTCCCCATCAGTCTCTTTGGATATTGCAAAGCCGATCAACGGTCTGTCCCTATCAGCTTCCCCGGAGTTCAAAAGAATCCCGACTATCGCCCCAAGGATCGTATCTTTGACTTGATCGGCGCAATGAAAATGCTGGATTGCCCCCAGGGTCTCTATCCCCATCTCCCTGACGAACATGAGTGCGTTAGAGAGATTCTCCCTGTGCTCTCTAAGGAGAGTGAACGCGCGTTCAAGCGCTTCGCCCCTGTCTCCCTTGCATATCTCCATCCCGATATCTGGCATGTCGTTCCTTCCACATGAATTCAGCAATGTGGCGAATTCCCTCGCCTCTCTTGTGGGTTGCCCTTTTCTCTCATCGGGGAAAGTATATACCTCTCCCGTTAGACGACGGACGTCGTCCTCATCCCCATCGTTTTCAAGGATGAGCCTCGATAGCGCACCCATTATCTTGTTCTTCTCGCGAACGCTGAGATCCGACCAGCTTCTCTGCCGTTCTTCCCTCATGGTCTCGATCTTGATCATCCTCAGGAATTCATCGCAGGCGACCGGATTGTTCGTAAGTCCTGGGAGCATCGGATCTGATGCGAACTCCAGTAGCCTCTGGAGGGAGCGCGTCTCCGTGCCGAACAATCTCAAGTCCGTGGTTCTCTTCACTCTCCCCAGCTTCACGCCCAGGTCGACTATTGATGCGTTCAGCCCGGTCAGCTTTCTCGTCTCGAGA
>JAOUEZ010000067.1 GCA_029858465.1 Thermoplasmata archaeon
TTTGCCTTATGGCCGCCCGGGCCGCCCCTTTGGTCGCGCGCCTTCTCTATGCATTTCTCATCGTCGCAGCAGAAAGATGCAAATAGGAAATTCTTGGCCGGCTTGCCGCAGAACTGGCATTTCTCCTTCTCGATCCAGTCGCTCATATCCTATGGCTTCCTGATATCCATTGAGAAATCTGCCGCCGGTGCGGAGTGAGTGATATAACCTACAGATATGACATCTGCGTATTCCGCGTAGGAGGCGATCGTATCAGGCCTTATGCCTCCTGATACCTCGATAAGTGCCTTTGAATTGATATCTTTGACAATTTTTGAGGCTTCCGCGACCTGTTTCGTAGTCATGTTATCCAAGAGGAGCAGATCGGCACCCGCCAGGGCAGCTTCCTTTGCCTGGGCGAGAGTCTCGACTTCCACTTCGATCTTTTTCGAGAAGCTGAAATGCTTCGCCCTTGAAACCGCTTCAGTTATGCTCCCGACGATCTTCAGATGATTATCTTTTATCAGGATCCCGTCATCGAGCCTAAACCTATGTGGGTCTCCTCCGCCTGTAATGATAGCTTTCTTTGCATATCGTCTGAACCCAGGCGTCGTTTTTCTTGTGCCGGCAACCCTGACATTCGGATTGACTTCTCTCGCCTTGTCGACCAGAGTCCTCGTCGTAGTTGCGATCCCGCTCATGAGCATGATGAAATTAAGCGCCAGCCTCTCTGCCGTGAGCATGGGCTTTGCAGGACCAGTGACTTTCATGACGATGTCGCCCGGATGAACCTCAGAGCCCTCTTTTCCGAGCACCTCGACAGAAAGCCCCATCTTTTTGAAAACTTGCTCGGCCTCGGAAAGACCGGAGACTATGCATTTTGATTTTGCCTTGATCTGGCCGACTGCTTCGTCATGATCTCCAATGACCGAGTCGGTCGTAATGTCTCCTTGGCCGATGTCTTCCGCTAGAAAGCGGGACATATCTTCAGGCATCGAATCCATGTAAAAGTCTCCTGCGTAATATAATTTAGTAGAATGTCAAAGCTCGAACGTCTCGCCGTTCATAGGGAGAAGGACTTCAAAACCAAGCTTCCTCAAGGGCTCAGCCAATAGCTCTCTGTTGTCACCGTGCATCAGCACGACCCTCTCCGGAGAGCAGGACTTGACGAATTCGATAACCTCCGAGTGACCCGCGTGAGCGGAGAAATCGAAAATCTCGACCTCTGGAGCGATCTTCTCGAGCTGCCCCTGGATATCGAGCATCCCGGAGTCCATGAGTCTCCTGCCGTTCGATCCCTCGACCTGATATCCTGTAAGAAGTATCGCGCTGTTCTCGTCATTCTTAAGCTTCTCGAGATACCCCAGGACAGGCCCTCCGTCGAGCATGCCACTCGTCGTGATTATCACTTCTCCATCAGAGGCCGCGGCCCTGAGTCGCGGGCTTCTCACCTCGTGACCTTTCCTCCTCGCATTTGCGAGCTTCTTTGCGGAACGCAGAAATTCCGGGTGTTCGAGATAGAGCTTCGTCACGGTCTTCCCCATGCCGTCCACCCAATAGTCGAATTCGCTGTCCCTCATCAGCAACATTAGCTCCTGAGTCCTGCCGACGGCAAATGAAGGGACTATCGCAGTGCCGCCTCTCTCGACCACTTCCTCGACTTTTCTGAGAAAGCGGTATTCCTCCTTCAGCCTGTCAGGATGCTCCCTTCCGGCATAGGTGGATTCTATGATCAGGTCATCGCACTTTACCGGGTGCGCACCCCAGACGACTCTCTGGTTCAAGGAATGGAAGTCACCTGTGACGAGTGTGGTCCTCCTGCCCTTGAGTTCGTACATTGTAGCGCCCGGAATGTGACCTGCTGAGTGAGTCGTGATCTCGAACCCGAGAGCGTCGATGCTCTCACCGAATGCCAAAGGCACGAAATCGCTCATCGTCTTTCTGACAGCCCCTTTGTCATATGGCTGCGGATATCCCTCCGCCTCGCCGACCTTAATGCTGTCGAACATCAGGAGAATGCTGATCTCCTTGGTCAACTCTGTTGAGAAGACTCTGATATCATATCTTGCGGAAAGCCAAGGTATCATCCCGCAATGATCGAGATGTGAGTGGGTGAGGAAGACAGCGTCTAACGCCGGAGCCTCCATCGGGAGAGAAGGCGGATCCGTAGCTGTAATTCCGTAATCGAATAGCGCCTTCGCGCCGTCGTTTTCAACAAGTATGCCCAGGCGGCCGACCTCTTGACCCCCGCCAAGGAACTGAACCTTCATCGTTTCGGATTATGACTAATTGTTGTTTATAAGCTTTGGGTGGCTAGCGGGTTTCAGCCGAATCGACTGAATCGAGATCAGCCAACTACCTGCACCACGACCTCTCTGTTCCTTGCCCTTACATCGAGCTCGAGGAAGACTATCTGTTGCCAAGTGCCGAGGACGAGGTTTCCATCCTTAACCGGAACTGAGAGAGACGCTCCGACCATTGATGCCCTAACATGCGAATGGCCGTTGCCGTCTCCCCATCTCCTGTGATGCTCGTAATCGATATTCTTTGGGTACAGTCTCTCGAGCGCCTCCTGAATATCCTTGACCAAACCAGGCTCATATTCGACGGTCGTTACAGCCGCCGTGCTACCAATGACAAAAACGCAGGCAACGCCGTTCCTGATGCCCGAGGCCTCTACCTGCTTCTCCACCTGCTCCGTAATGTCATGAATATCATCCATGCCAGCGGTTTTGAACCCGAAGCTCCCAGAATAACATGTCATTTTGCTCCCCGGAACTCAATTCGTACGACGAGGATAAAGATATTGGCCGATTTTCCTAAAATAGGCCATACATCAGCGAAAATGTCAGAATGATTATATCCACGAGCGCGCATAATCGCTGTTGATGGACACACAGCTCATAGCTTTGGCATTTGTCATTATTGGCATTTTGATGCTGGTAGCGGAGTCAGTGACCCCGGGATCATTCATAATAGTCCCAGGGACTGTGATCCTCGTGCTGGGCCTCCTATGGTTGATCAATCCGGATTGGACACTCGCCTGGTGGTCGCCGATAGTCGCGGTTATCATCCTTATTCCGATGATATTCGCGTCAATCAAGCTGTATCAGATGCTTGCGCCTCCGGCGCCGCCCGAGACGACGGTCGCGACGTCGTTGATAGGCAAGAAAGGGCAGGTGACCAAGGAGATCGTGCCTGGGGACATCACCGGCAAGGTCAGGATTGAAAACGATATGTGGAGCGCAACAGGAACGAAGCGCATACCCATCGGTGCGACCGTGATTGTCAAAGAGAGCCAGGGCGTCCATATTACGGTCGAAGAAATAAAGATCGTATAGAACCCTGATGCCGGACATATGAAAGGAGAAATCTGAGGAGGGGAGAAGGAGATGGCAGACGAAGTATTGATTGCGGCGCTGTTGATATTCGTAATAATCGCAGTACTGATAATGCTGACTTCTGGAATCAAGATTGTGCAACCTTACGAGCAGGGCATCTACATGAGGCTCGGACGCTTCGTAAGAGTGTTGGGAAGCGGTTTCCATTTTGTCACACCGTTGGTCAACGTTGTTGTGAAGTTAGACCTGAGAACGCAGGTCCTTGATGTGCCTAGACAGGAAGTCATAACGAAGGATAACTCGCCGACAAATGTGGATGCGGTCATTTACATCAAGGTCATAGACCCGAAAAAGTCGTTCTTCGAGGTGCAGAACTACAGAATTGCGACAGTCTATCTTGCGCAGACAACTCTGAGAAGCAGGATCGGAGACATGGTACTGGATGAAGTGCTTTCCAACCGAGAGCAGATAAATCTCGCCCTGAGGGATGTTCTCGACAGAGAGACCGATAAGTGGGGAGTCAAAGTCGAGGCCGTGGAAATCAGGGAGGTCGATCCGTCTCCCGCCGTCAAGAACGCCATGGAGGAGCAGACCGCATCCGAGAGGCAGAGGAGAGCGGCCATCCTGAGGGCGGACGGACAGAAGAGAGCTGCGATCCTGAATGCAGAAGGAGACAGGCAGGCGAAGATCCTCCAGGCAGAAGGTATGAGGCAATCGAGAATCCTTGTCGCGGAAGGTCAGAGATTGGCGACGATACTTGAATCTCAAGGAGAGGCTCAGAAGCTCAGGATACTCGCGCTTGGTGCCTCACCATTGGATTCGAAGGCGCTCACCGTCCTATCACTGGACACGATAAAAGCAGTGGGCAATGGACAGGCTACCAAGATCATCTTCCCGTTCGAGCTGACCAGATTGGTTGAAGGAGTCTCGGAGTATCTTGGAGCCGGCAGAAAAGTGCCGGAGAGGGAGATATCGGACGTCAAAGCTATGGAAGGAATAGTCGGAGAGATAGACAAGATACTTGGACCGATACCGACCATAGATGAGATACACGATTCGTTCACCAAGGCCGAGGCGCTCACGGAGAGCAAGAGCGGGGATTCGGTCGAAGAACTCAAGAAACTGAAGGGGAAATATATCTCCCAGTAGACGATCTGAGAAAGCGCATTCTTGCGCAAGAAGGGGACTGCGCTTCCCAAGTGCAGAGTTTCAGAGGCGCTCAGAAAAAGTAAGAGCAGCGATGGTCAAGCGAGATCTAGACCTGCTGCTTGTTTTTTCTTCTCCAGGAAGCATGAGGCACGGGCAGAGAGGTCATGTGATGTACCTCAGCGGTTACGAACCGTATTTCGGGGACACGATGTGCATCCTCCCCCTTGAGAAGGACATCGAGCCGCTTCTTCAGATAGACCATGCAGATTTCTTTCCTGAAGAATGTACCTGGATCAAAAATACTACCGGTGCGCAGGACTTTATTAAGACTGTCAAGACATATCTTCGCGACAGCAGGATCTCTAAGGCAAGGATAGGGCTTGTCGGTGAATATTCCATCGGAGCGAACCTGCTAGACCGGCTGAGGAAGGGATTCAAGGGGAACCTAGCTTTTGCATCGGATATCCTTGAGAACGAGAGGGCAGTGAAATCAGAATATGAGATTGAATGCATCAGGACAGCGGCGAACATCGCTCATGTCGGTTTCGAGGCCGCGGCCGCACTTGTGAGACCGGGGATAACGGAGGCTGAAATCACGGCTCTGGTCGAGACGGCATGCAGGATGATGGGGTCCGAGGGATTCCCGCATCATACGATGGTCAGTTCCGGCACTTTCGAGAAACATTTGGATTGGTGGTGGTATTGCGGAGGGAGAACCATGCGAAAAGGTGATCCTTGGAACCTGGACCTCGGGACGATGTTCGGAGGCTATTGCTGCGACATCGCTAGATCGTTCTGTCTTGGGAAGCCGACGCCGAAGCACGAGAAGGCGTACGGAGTGCTAGTCGATGCAATGGAAAGGGCGCAGAAGGAGATGCGCCCCGGAGTCAAGGCGTCGAAGATAAATGAGATAGTCGATGAGGTCATGAAAAAATCATTCGACGGGGACTTCTCCGGAATCGGCCACGGAGTCGGTCTGGAGGTGCATGAATGGCCATTCGTCGGATACCAATACATCAAGAACGATCCGATCTATAGGGACAGCAAACTGAAGGAGAACTCGGTGATATCGATAGAGCCGCAGATTTTCCTTCCGGAATACGGATACATACAAATCGAAGACGAGTTCGTGGTGACGAAGAAGGGAGGTCGGAGAATATCTGAGATCCCTATGGAGCTGATGGGCTCTGATAGATAGGTGAGGCAATGAAGAATCTCGTACCGATGGTATCTAGAATGAACGACATGAAGACGGAAATCGGAGCAGATGGATTGTTGACAAAATTCGTCTCGACCGAGGTGTGGGACCTCGGGCTCTATTTCATGGAACCAGGGATGACCACGATTGTGTTCTCGACGGAGGAGAAAGACGACGGAACGGCCGAAGAATGGTACGGCTGGTCCTACGAATTCTACTATATCGTGCAGGGAGAGTTCACGGTCTGGTATGGTAAGAAAGCAGATGATCTGAAAAGGAAGAGAACTCCTAAGCTTGTCCTAAAAGAGGGAGATGTCGTCTCATACCCGCCGAACTGGAAATACATGGTTCAGAACACGGGCAAGATACCCGGAAGCTTTTTCTGGGGAAAGACAGCACCACGGAAGGATGTCAAGATGCGGGAGATCGCTCCATCCAAAATAATCAAATGATCTAACCTATAAGTTCGCCGTCATAGGCAACAATCTTTCCATCAACAATGGTGCAATGCACGAACTGCCCTGAGCAACTATAAACGAGATTTGACACGGCATTCTGTGCTGTGGTCGGCGCCATGCCTATCCTCATGCTGTCAACTACAACTACATCTGCCAGCTTGCCGACTTCAATCGAGCCGAGCTTGTCGCCCTTCCCGAGAGCTTTTGCGCCCTCGACAGTAACCATATCCAGTACCTGCTGGGCGTTCATTACCGTCGGATCCCACCGCGAGTGCTTGTGAATGAGCGCACAGATCTTCATCTCGCTGAAAATATCCATAGAATTGTTGGAAGAGCTTCCGTCTGTCCCTAGGCCGACTGTACCACCCATCTCTTTTATCTCGACTACTGGAGCGACTCCTCCGACAGCGAGCTTGAGGTTCGAGGTCGGGCAGTGGGCAACTGATACTCCACCCTCTGCGAGAATCCTTGCCTCGCCTTTCGTTATCCAGCCTACATGCGCCGCAACATCTCCTTTCGCTAAAAACCCTATATCGTGAAGCCAATCCACAGGTCTTTTATTGGTCTTCCTTAGATGCTCATAGACCTCGCCCCTGGTCTCAGAAAGATGATAATGGCAAAATGTCCGTTTTTTCTTCGCGAGAGCTCTCGCCTTATGCAGTGTTTCCTCGGAGCAGGCATATACACCCTGAGGTGCGACTACGGGCTTGACGAGCTTATGCCCCTTCCAATTGTCAATAAATCTCTCGCAGTTCTTTATCGGAGAGCCTCTTTGGGTGGTCTTGTCGTCGTCAAGAACAGTCCAGCCGAGGAAGCCTCTTATGCCTATCTCTTCGGTCGCCTTCCCGATCTTATCCTGGCCATAATACAAATCAAGGAAGGATGTCGTGCCTGTTAGCGCGAGTTCCGCGCAGCCGAGCCTCGCTCCTTCGAGCACATCGTCGCTCTTCCTCTTCGCATCGGCTGCGAATGTCTTC
>JAOUEZ010000002.1 GCA_029858465.1 Thermoplasmata archaeon
GATTCGATTCATAGGGTAGGTGAAATGAACCTTCTTGAAGCGGAAGGTAAGCAGCTTTTCAGGGATTTCGGAATCCCTGTCCCGGAAGGCGTATTGACCCACAGCGCGTCGGAAATCGGGAGCATCTCCTTGCCAGCAGTAGTAAAAGCCCAGGTGCCCACAGGAGGAAGGGGTAAGGCGGGAGGAATCAGGATTGTATCCACGATCAATGACGCGCGCAAAGCTACTGACGATATCGTCGGAATGAAAATTAGGGGATACAGGGTAGACAATGTCCTCATTGAACAGAAAATCGAGGGAAAGAGGGAACTCTATCTCAGCATCACGATAGACAGATCGAAAAGAGAACCGATACTCATGGCGAGCGCGATGGGCGGAATGGACATCGAGAGCGTGCCGGATGACAGGATATTCAAGGATTGGGTAGATCCTTGGACAGGTGTTCAGTCTTTTCAAGCGAGGAATCTGTCTTTCTCGCTCGGACTTGATAAGGGATTGTCAAGTCAATTCTTCTTGTTGCTCCAGAATCTATGGAAATTGTTCCAGGCAATGGACGCAGAATTGGTGGAGATAAATCCGTTGGTTGTGACTAAGGATGATCACCTGGTTGCCGTCGACTCCAAGATCGTGATCGATGACGATGCGCTATACCGACACGAAGGAATGAAGAAGATTGCAGGAGACATCACACCCCTCGAAAAAGAGGCAAGGGACAAGGGTATCGCATTCGTCCAGCTCGATGGGGATATCGGCGTGATTGCGAATGGTGCAGGCCTTACGATGGCCACACTAGACTTTCTTACATTGCACGGAGGAAAGGGCGGCGTGTTCCTGGACCTCGGAGGGACTGATGATCCCGAGAAGGTCGAAGAAGCTCTAATGCTGATGGCGAAGGCGAATCCGAAGGTCGTTCTTATAAACATATTCGGTGGGATTACAAAGTGCGACACGGTTGCTGACGGCCTTCTTCAGGCAATGACGATTGGCGGCATATCGATTCCGATCGTTGCGCGAATCAAAGGCGTGAACGAGAAGAAAGCGGTCGAGATGCTCAAGGACAGCCCGATTCATCCAGTGCTGTCGCTCGAAGATGCGGCAAAGAAATCGGTCGAGATTGCAGGAGGCTCATGACATGGCCGTGATAATCGATGAGAAATTAAAAGTGCTCATTCAGGGAATAACCGGTCATCAGGGCAGCTTCCATACGCAGAAGATGAAGGAATTTGGAACGAATATCGTCGCGGGGGTCACTCCGGGAAAGGGCGGACAGAAGGTCGATGGTGTTCCTGTATACGATTCTGTAAAGAGCGCTGTGAACAAAACTGGAGCCGAAACCTCAGTGATATTCGTTCCCGCTCCGTACGTCTTCGATGCCGCAATGGAGTCATTAGAGGCCGGCATCTCCTTGTTGGTCATTATTTCTGAACATGTACCAGTTCATGACGCGATGAAAATCGTGTCGCATGCAAGAAACATGTGTGCTCGGGTCATAGGTCCGAACTGCCCTGGCGTATCCTCGCCGGGGAAGGCAAAGGTCGGGATAATACCCAATCAGATTTTCATGAAGGGGGATGTCGGAGTCGTATCTCGCAGTGGCACACTAACCTACGAAATCGTAGATTCTCTCACAAGAGCGGGATTAGGACAATCCACCTGTGTGGGAATCGGTGGAGACAGAGTCAACGGAACATCTTTCATAGACGTTCTGGAAATGTTCGAAAGGGATGAACAGACGAAGAGGATCGTATTGGTCGGCGAGATTGGGGGCTCCGCAGAGGAAGAAGCGGCGAATTACATTGTTAAAAATCTGACCAAGCCTGTCGCAGCATACATAGCCGGCAAGAGCGCGCCGCCGGGCAAGAGGATGGGGCATGCAGGTGCGATAATCTCCAGAGGTAGCGGGACCGCTGAAAGTAAGATGAGAGCTCTCAAGGATGCAGGAGTATCGGTGGCGAACACAACTGCAGAAATTGTACCATTGGTGAAGGGTGGCTAATCTTTTATTTTTTAAACGGCTCCCCTCTGAGTCTGTCAATCGCCCATTTATCTTGATCTAGCTTGATTATCGAAAGTTCCCCTTCGGATGATTTCCACGGTTCCAGATTTTCCAAAGGTGTTCTCGTCAATTGGCTCGCTATCATCATTGAAACGAAATCGTCCGTTACAATCACAACATTGCCCGTTCCAAAATTAAGCCTGAATTGATATGTGAATTCTCTCACTCTGCGCCAGCCTTTCTTGACCTTATCCCCCGACGGAAATTTGAATTTGCCTGGCGTGCTGCGCAGTTTATTGAAAAGCTTTGGCTCTTCTTGCGAGAGAGCCTGCATCGTCTTGCCTGACCATCTCCCGTAATTGACATCCCTGAGGTTTCTTTCGGTTCTCACAGGCAGATTGTGCGGGGAACCGATAATTTTTCCCGTCACAAATTCTCTCTTCAGTGGGCCAGATATCACTGCTTCAAGGATTAGGGGCTTAATTTTTTCAGAGACCATCTCGCAATATTTCACACCCTCAAGGCTCAGAGGAGGGTTATTGATGCCCAATAGCTCGCCATAGGGGGAATAATCCGTCCGTCCTGGGGGGACAATGTAGAGTGTCAGCATTGTAATGACAATAATCGCATTGCTCTAATTCAACATTGCCCTTACATCTTATCTATTGAGCATGGACATGAAATGCACTATCACTGGAAAAAGAATGAATCCCATTAAATGGATTCTTGAAACGCACATATTTATGGTCAGTACTGCAAGAACAACGCTAGTGAACAGCACAAGCAACCCTGCAGGCCCGGAGATTGCAATTACCAGGGACATGATAAAAACGATGATTCCTATGCGCACGTATCTACCGAATTCGAACCTATTGTTTTGGAGAATCCAACTTCCGATCGTCCGCAGGATTAGGGCTCCAACAACGGCGCCTATGCATGCAGACCATAGGAAACAGAGAAGCATCATCGGGGGCTGAATTATCTCAAACGGGAGAACGTCCATTTGGCCGATCTGATCATTAATGGATTCAATAATTCCGTTCCTTGCACGCCCTATGACGAAAAATGCGATAATTGAGTGGAGAGAGCCGCCAACATTGGTCGCGGAATAAGTGACAAGATACCTGCATGCAGAGGCTAAAGATGAGGACTTCATTCTCAATCCGATAAATGATAGAGTAGTCGCATACGCGTTTGTGATCCCTGGGATCCAGCCGACCAGTGTTGAGGGTAGGATGCTTCTCAACAGGGATGTCAATCTGGGGACTTCGACCTCCTCTTGAGATTGCGCGATGAATTTGGGAGATTGTTTTTTCTTTTTCATAAGTATTAATGAAGGCACCGAGAAGAAGCCGGAGAATGCCGGTAGGAGGAAACATGAGGAGTCGTTCACCCAAATATCCGAAGGAATCAACTCAGTGATTGATTGGGGGATGGAGAGTGTTAAAACCACAAGGCCGAAGATACCTGACAGGAGGAATATTGCAGCTGATGATAGAATTCGCCTCGCCCTTCCTGCGGAGACGATAACAAGAATTGCGATTCCGATTAGAATTATCGCGAAAAACCCCTTGATTGAGCGATAGAGTTCAAAAGGACCACCCATGATCCCGCAGATTGGTATGAATATTATCGCGAAAAGGATGACAGCCCCGAGGCTTCCGACCATTGTGCATTCGATCAGAAGATCCCATCTGCCACTGGCGAAAAGTCTCTGAGATGGGAGCAAAGCGACAATGGTGTCATCATTGGGAATTCCCATGAAGGCCGTCGGAATCATCTCGGTGAGGGAATGGGCCAGCAGAATCGAAATTAGAAAAGACCCGAAAATGATTATATTAGAATATTCGAGCTCATTCGGGACCAAAGGCATGATCAATGCCATGAAAGGAGAGATGGCAATTAGTGCAGCCAGAGTGTTCGGATGCATTCCCGGCATTAGACCGCTGAATCCGCCAATCAAGCCTCCGAGCAAAGAAAATGGAGTGCACCACAAGAGAATGAATTGAATTGAATCCATGCGGAGGTGGCTTAGAATAGACGGATGGATTCATTTTCTTCTGCAGTTAGTATACCCTCAGGTGATTCAACCGATGATTTTCACTTGACTCTCGGTGACATCTATCTTGACCAGGGTCTTGATTTTTATCCCGAGTTCTTTTTCGATTAGTTCCTTGCCCTCTCCCTTCTCGACGACAACGAGAACGTCCACAACCTCCGCGCCAATCTTCCTGAGGCCTTCAATGACAGCTCTAATCGTCCCCCCGGTGCTGATTACGTCATCGACTATCAGGACCCTGTCGCCCTTGGATATATCGTTGACGAACAGATCTCCTAAAGAATAGCCAGTTATCTGCTTCAAATTGAATTCGCCCGGCAGCCCGTACATACGCTTCCTGACGATATTGAAGGGCTTGCCGGTGCGCAGCGTGAGAGGTGCAGCATACTCGATACCGATTGCCTCGACCGTGACAATTACATCGCACTTGTCGAAGTCTCCTATTCTGACTAACTCGTCGATTATCTCCTCGAGAATCTCCTTATCCATGCGAGGAATCCCGTCTGTAGCAGGGTGTACAACATAGCTATAATCCCCCTTCTTGATGATTGGCGATCTGACAAGTGTCTCCTTGAGCTTCTGAAGTCTTTCCATAATATCACCGCTCATGATTTTAATGGTAATTTGATATTTCTTCGATGACATCGACGAACTCGAACTTCTCGGAATCGAACAGCCCGCGATCTCCGATTTTCAATTTGGGAATGACGAGCAGGCTCATGAAGGATAGGGTCATGAGGGGATTGGAGATAGTGCAGCCGAGCTTTCTCGTATGATCCAGAAGCTTATCGATCCCCCTTGAGACCTCTATTGCCGGACGATTGCTCATGAGACCTCCTATCGGAAGCTCGAGCTGTGACGCTCTGCCCTTGTCGAATACCGTGAACCCTCCTTTTGCCAGGCTTAGGTTAGCAGCGGATGCCATCTCATTCCTGTCGGAGCCAACGACTATACAGTTATGCGAATCATGCGCAACGGTGGATGCGATCGCTCCTGATTTTAGGCCGAACCCCTTAACAAAGCCGTTTGAGACAGGAGCATTCTCGTACCTGTTGACCACCGATATCCTCAGGACATCCCTATCGATGTCTGGGAGAAGTTCGTTATCACTGACCGTCAGCCATTCGGATGTCCTGTCGGTGACAATCTCATCCTTGACAACGACAATTATCCTCGCCTTTGCCTTCGCTCCGTTTGATCTTATGGCGAATTCATCCGCATGCTTCGATATCGGCGGCAGCACGATATCTATGCTCTCTGGGACAGTGTCAAATGCCGGCTTATTGGCGACGGCTACTCTACTGCCGGCAATCCAGGTTTCGAGCACGTTGAAATTCTCGAAGCTGTCTATTATTGCAAAATCCGCGGCGCGTTCCTCCTCAAGCCATCCGCCCGGAAGATTGTAATGTTCCGCAGGGTAAAGAGTCGCAGCTCGGAGGGCGCGCAAAGGCTCGATGCCGAGAGATATCGCTTCCCGAATTGTCATATCCAAATGCCCCTTCAGAAGATCATGGGCGCTCCGGTCATCCGAGACGAGCATGAATGGGTTCTCTTTTGCAAAGTCTTTGAGTGATGGAAGATTCTTGCAGGCGGTTCCCTGCCTGATCTGAATGATCATGCCGAGCCTGTGCTTTTCCGCCGCTTCTCTGGATGTTGTGCATTCGTGGTCAGTCGTGATGCCTCTCGAGACATATGCTCTGAGGGTGTCGCCTGTGACCAATGGCGCGTGTCCGTCGATAGGTTTTTTCGCCTTCTTTGCAGCCCTAATCTTCAGCAGTATCTCTTCGTCTCCCGCGGCTGCTCCTGGATAGTTCATCATTTCCCCGAGCGCCACAACCTCAGGCCAGGAAAGTATCTCCTGGATATCCTCATGGGTGATCACAGCCCCGGATCGTTCGAATGCCGTTGCAGGAACACACGAAGGCGCCGTGAAGTAACATCTCAAAGGGCACTTTTTAGAATCATCAATCATGAATTTGATTCCCCTGACCCCGAAGACGTTGGCAATCTCGTGAGGGTCTGATACAACTGCGGCGGTGCCGTGCGGAACAACCGCTTCAGCAAACCGCGACGGACAGAGATGTGACGATTCGATGTGAATATGCGCGTCAATCAATCCCGGGATTATGAGCCTCTTCTGATCGTTCTCAGTGTGCCTAAGCGATTTTATTATGCCGTCGGAAAACTCGATCCTGCCATGGAAGATCTCCCCGGATACGACATCGACAATCCTGCCATCCATGCTTCCGCTGGCCAAATCAATCAACCTTCGACCTGTAATGCCATTTTCATCCATAATCCTTTTTGGATTGTGGGCAGATATCTACCACATGAAGAAATCCCTATTCCCCCGAGACATCCTGAGCAAGCTCAAATGGGGAGAAGGGACATCCCTGAATGATGCCGAGATAGTCATTCTGCACAGAGGAGCACCGAATGACAGGCGCGCAATAAAGGGTAGCGAGATAATCTCGCTCGGACAGATGTTCTTCGAGACATCCGAGACTTCTATACCTTACCATAGAATCATCGAGATATGGCATAGAGGGGAGAAGGTATTCGAAAAAAGGTCCCGTGATATAAAAAGGCAAGAATGAAAGGGGTTTTATCGGTCCTTCTACGCCCGAGGCGCCCCGCAGTTGGGGCAGTTGGCCATGAATGCCGGGAACTGGACATTGCAGTTTTTGCACTTGACCATCTGATATTTGTGCTGCTCGGGAGGCATTCCTACCGCAGGCGGGGCCGCCTGAGGCGGAGCACCAGGCTGCTGATACTGCGATGGCGGATACTGGGCCGCAGGATACTGTTGTGGCTGATATGGTTGCTGCGCGACCGCCGCTCCCGTAGGATACGGTGCGTAGGCTGGTGGCGGGTTCATGGCACTTGACAGGTTCATATATACAAGAATCAGCAGTATCGTCGGAAGAACGAAGGCGACTATTCCGATAATCAACCAGATGACGCTCGCGTTCCTTGCATCATTAAACCGCCCATGGTCAATCTCATCAATCACCGATCGCTTCATGAATATTCCTGACAGGCCGCAAACGACCGACATTATCAATCCGAAGAATCCCCAGGCAATTCCGCCCGCGTTTCCATAGGCTATTCCCGTCGCTATTGTGGCAATGCCTATGACGAACCAGATAAACGCCATAAGAAGGAAGATTATCTGTGCCCAATAGGAGAACTTCCTCGCCTCCTGTGCGTCGCGCGGGAGCCATGGCGGAACGGCACTGCTTGCCAGAATCCCTTCAAGGGGTGTACTCATTTCTTTATTCCCTCCTGACTTTTCCTATCGATATTGACTGGCATCTGATATGAATGCCTGGGGAAAGCATTAGACTCAATCCATATAATTGTTTTTGCTTGAAAAGCCGGGTTTTGGCAATGTCAGGATTATCGGCCGGGTGGGGTCTCGGGCACCCTGGGTAATCGGGAATCTAAATCTTGCGATTGTTCACAACCTTTAATTATTGTATCGTCTCATGCTTCATTACCAGAAAACGCAGCGTCGACATTGTTGTATCGGAATGGGGCATTGATGAAACACGAGGATTACAAAGATATCTATTTCAGGTTGAGGAAACCAAAAGACATTGACAGTCTAGCAAAAAGCACGGGGCTCGATAGGGAGCTTCTTCTCGTGATGTACACCCAAAGGACTGTCAGAGACGCGACGAGGAGATTCCATCTTGTCAAGGGGCAGACCCAACGCCTTTACAAGAAATGGAAAGGCGGAAGATCCATTGTCTCCCTCGCCAGCGAGCTCAATTTCCCTTCCGTCCTGCTAGCTATGCTAATATTACAGGAGGACGGCATGTCCAGGAAGATCTTCTGGAAATACATAAGGAAGCCTGACGAATGCCGAGACCCACACTTGAAGAAGGAGATCATCAAAATCAACAATTCTGACATAGTCTATTCGCCGAAGGGGATGGAGATACAGGAGAAGAGAGGAAAATGGGGCGAGCAGCAACTGGAGCAATGGCTCGATCTTCACGGCATATCGTATAGGACCGAGGCAGACCTTAGGGGAAAGCATCCCAAGACGCCGGACGCCCTCTTGGACAAGCCCATCAAGCTCAATGGCATCATGACAAAATGGATCGAATCAAAGGCGTCTTTCGGAGACGAGATCGAACTGCGCAAGAATGTCCGCAGGCAATTGAAGCCTTATACAGAGCTGTTCGGACACGGCGCAGTAGTGTACTGGTTCGGCTATATCGAGGGGATCGAGCCCCCCGAAGGAATCACCCTGTACGGAAGAGAATTTTCTGAGATGATGCCTGTTATCGTCAAATGATAGTCGACTGGGAATTTCTTTTAAAGGGGAACATGTCTATCCCGTTCTGACGCGAGGAATGAGCGGTGGCAGTACAGATATCAGCTGCTGATATTGAGAAATTCGGTTATTGCCCGCTCAGCTGGTGGCTGAGCTGGAACAGCGATACGAAGGAGCGCGAGGAGCTGGTCAACGGCAAGGAAAGACACAGCCGGATCGCCGAAAACGTCATGGCCGCACGGAAATTGGAGATCCAAGCTTTGACGACGGAGCGCATTGTCCTTTGGTTTGCAATCATAGCTACTATTATCGCAATTTTCGGGATTGATCTGCTTCCTTTCGAGAACGAACCTAGCATATCACTGATCATGATATTCATGTCGCTGATATGGGTTCTCGCATCGCTGATATTCCTCCAGCTCGCATTCAGAACCCCGACAACGGATAGGGTTCTGCAATACGAGAAGATAATTCTAATTTTTGCTATTGTGGCAGCATTAGTTGCGATAAATTCTGTGCTTTTTCTTGAGATCGATGAGAGACTCGCAATCGTTTTGGAAGCGATTTCCCTTGTATGGCTGATAGTCGCGGCGTATTTCCTTGAAAGGTCATTGACTTACAGCCATGCGGCAAGACAATTGAAAAAAGAGATGGATATCAAGGGGAAAATCAAATATGTGGACATGGAGGACGCCGAGCTGTTAGTCTCTGAAAAGTACGGAATCTCGGGTAGACCGGATTATATTTTGATCGTTGAGAACTCTGATATACCAGTCGAAGTGAAAACGGGCAGAACGCCGCGCGGTCCGCTATTCTCCCACATATTGCAACTGGCTACCTACTGCCTCCTTCTTGAGGAAAAGAGCGGAAAAAAAGTGCCCTACGGCATATTGAAATACGGGACAGACCAGCACGTGATAGATTTCGACGAAAGCCTCAAGAAGACATTGCTGCAGAAGATAGCCGAGATAAGGGAGATAGCAGATGGAAGAAAGGCAGCGCACAGGAATCATAATCGTCCCGTAAAATGCACCAATTGTTCCCGAAGAGATAACTGTCCCGAAAGGCTCGCCTAATAAAGTGTTACTCGACCGTGACAGTCTTCGCGATATTTCTTGGCTTATCAATCGGGCATCCGCGCTCAAGCGCCAGATAGTATGAGAACAATTGTAGAGCGATTATGATCGGTATCGGGGAAAACAGAGGTTCGACCTCCGGGACGAGGAATACGTCCTCCGCGAATTTATCCAGATCGATATCCCCCTCGATCCCGACGGCCAAGACAGGTGCGTCTCTTGCCGCCACCTCGCGGACGTTGCCGAGCATCTTTTCATAAGTATGGTCCCTGACGCAGATTGCGATCACAGGTGTGTCGCAACTAAGAAGTGCGAGCGGCCCGTGCTTCAGCTCTCCTGCCGGATAGCCCTCCCCGTGTATGTATGATATCTCCTTCGTCTTCAGTGCCCCTTCAAGCGATGTCGGGTAGTTTATGTGACGGCCTATGAAGAACATCGAATGTGCATCCTTGTATTTCTTGGCGAGCGTGTGGATCCGCTCCGCGTCGTTCAGCACATTCTGAGCCAGCCGAGGAAGGTTTCTCATCGAAGAGATTATCTCTCTCCTGTGCTCACTGGTTATCGCATTTCTCCCACCGGCCACTCTGAGGGCGAGAAGATAGAGCGCAATAAGCTGAGTAACGAATGTCTTTGTTGCGGCGACCCCTATCTCAGGGCCTGCGCGGGTGTATATGACAGTGTCAACCTCTCTTGTGATCGCACTGCCGAGGACATTCGTGATTGCGATCGTCTTGCATCCTCTCTTGCGAGCCTCCCTAGCAGCTGCCAAAGTATCGGCCGTCTCACCGCTCTGGGTTATGCAGACGACGAGCGGTTTTGATTCTGTGATAGGAGAATATCGGTATTCGGAGGATATTTGACAGGTCGTCGGCACCTTGCTCAGCTCCTCTATGATATATTTCCCGACAAGCCCTGCATGATAGGATGTTCCGCAGCCGACTATCTTGACGCTTCCCACCCTGCTATAGAAAAATGGCAGCTCGTCCTCCTGTCCCTCTAACCTCCCAAGCAATGATTCATGGATAGCCTGAGGCTGCTCGAATATCTCCTTGAGCATGAAATGAGGATATCCGCTGCGCTCGGCATCCTCGACGCTCCAGCTGATGCGCTTCGATTCTCTCTGTATCGAATTGCCGGCAAGGTCGAATATCTCCACGGAATTCGCAGTTATCCTCGCTACTTCCTTATCCTGAAGATGGACGAACTCATTGGTGTATTTGAGAAGCGCTGTGACATCGCTGGCCACGAAGTTCTCGCGATGACCGATGCCTATCACAAGAGGGCTTTCATTTCTCGCGACGATGATCTCCTCATTGTCATTCTTGATGACTGCGATAGCATAGGATCCCTCAACCTTCGAGAGTGCGGCGAGCACCTCAGACATAAGGCTGTCTCCAGCAGATTTCTCTATCAGATGGGCAAATACCTCGGAATCAGTCTCCGAGGCAAATTCATGTCCCTCCTTGACAAGCTGCTCCCTGAGATCCATATAATTTGTAAGTATGCCGTTGTGGACGATTGCGATCTTGCCAACGCAGTCGAGAAAAGGATGGGCGTTTTTCTCGGTGGGCTTTCCATGAGTTGCCCATCGCGTGTGCGCAATCCCGAGATTCCCCTCCATATTTCCCATTATTGATTCCAGAACCGATATCTCCCCCACAGATTTCTTCAGAGAGATGCTGCCGTCCGAAATCATTGCGATTCCGGCGGAGTCATAGCCTCGGTATTCCAATCGCTTCAGGCAGTCGATTATTATCTCCTGTGCATCTTTACTGCCAACATATCCAACAATGCCGCACAAATGTCATCACGTCCAATCAGCTATGAATCGCTCCTGTCGGGATATTCTTGGTGACTTTTCCGCCACTGGATATCCTGCTCTTGGGGCCGATTATCATGCCTGGCTCGATTGTCACACCGTTCCCTATTTGACAATCTTCGCCCACCAATGTGCCGATATTTGAAACTCTGTAAAACTCGTCTTCGAGATTTACATATGAGTCCGCCGATGAAGCCATCAAATGAGATCTGACCTGCACGCCATATCCGAGAACGCTCTGTGACAGATATGAATGCGGACCTATTGAGCAGTCGCTCATTATCATGGAGTTTTTAATGAATGTGAACGGTTCGACGGTCACATTGTCGCCGATGCTCGTTGATGAAAAAATGCTGACGTTCGGACCTATGTCGCATCCTGACCCTATCGCTATTGGACCATATAGTGCCGTCCCGGAGCGGATGGTAGTGCCTTCGCCAATCGATACTTTGCCCTGAATGAGCACGCCGTTCTCCAGCTTGCCAGATGTTTTGACAAGGGAGTCCGCGAGGGCGGCATGATTGACTTCGAGAAGGTCCCAGGGATAGACCGCATCTATCCAAAGCCCTTGGCAGAAGACAGGCTGAAGCTGCATCTCCGGAAGATGAGCTCTGATCGCGCTGCTGAGAACATAATTGCCCTCTTCAACAAATTTGGCCACAGCACCCAATGCGCTAGCGGGCAGCTTGTAAGCTCCGGTCAACACGATATTGGTCGCACCTTCAATCTCTTTGTCAACGATATCAGATATTCTGTTCCGTTCAAGAAGCGCCACTCCGTATTTGGCCTGCATATCACTCTCGATGACGAGCGCGCCGTGCCCGGCGCCGACCGAAAGCAGGTCGGAAATCGCCTTCGCGTCGACAAGGCTGTCACCGGGAAGCACTAGGAAGTCGTCATCGATGTGCTCACGAGCAACATAAAGGGCGTGTCCGTTTCCAAGCTGTTTGTCCTGGTTGACATATGTGATGTTTGCACCGAAATCGTCTCCATCGCCAAAATATGACATTATTCTCTCCTTTCGATAGCCGACGACGATGATTATGTCCCTGATTTGATTGGATACAAGCGACCTAACGACATAATCCATCAGCGACCTGTTCGCCACAGGTATCATGACCTTTGGCTCCGAGTATGTGAAAGGACGGAGCCTTTTCCCTTCACCTGCGGCCAGAATAACAGCTTTCAACGACATCACTTCCTATTCTTCTGGGAGTTCGTTCTCTTCTTCAAGATTGCCATACATCTCTCGTTTCCTCTGCTCCTTCGTCTGGTCCGTCGCTTTCTGGTAATATTCGCATTTGTACCAGTATGAAGTGACTATGTCCCGCGCGATGCAATAAGCTATGCGCGGACCAAGACCATCCTCAGGCCGGGGATCCCAGTTGAGACAAGTAGGGCAGAGAGGTGTTTTCTTTTCTTTATCTTCGCTCATGTCTCTACGCTCGCGATGAATTTGGTTGAGTCAATTGGGGGGCTTGTAGTTATGCTACGAACTATCTTATTTAAATTCTCTCTAGCTATGTATTCGCCTCTACTAATTGCAGCTTCATTGGGCATGCTCTGTGCCCGACGACTCCCCTGATGGCCGAGTCGATGTCTTCTCAGGCTCGCTCCAATACCCCTTGTGTTTTGCGATGACCTCGATTGTGCTTAAAAAACCGAAATACATTGTGCTGATAATGGAACCGTACCATCTATCTGAGAAATATTCCTTAAGTATGTTCCTTCCTTGCAGTGCTCCGTGAGACAGGCATCTCTTCAACAACAATATGTGCGTGTCCGATAGTTTGAAAGCTTTGAACCAGTCCTCATTTGAAAGCATACCCATGGGGACGAAAAACATCGGCATTATTATCGATTTGAAATCCCAGAGATCGTCGATAAGATCCATCGTCCTGAGGACATCTTCCTCTTTCTCGTCCGGCAGACCCGCGATTACTGTCATAGCTGGAATCATGTTTACGTCCTGCATAATGCCCGCAGCCTCGATCACCAGTTCGGGCCATTGTTCGATGGCATATGGCTTAGCCTTCTGAGGCATAGTATTTCTTGCCAGCGGCACTGAGCCCGTTTCGACACCGATTTCTGCGCCCCACCATTTCTGTTTGTCGTTTATCAGGACCTCCGCGACTCTAGATATCAGCTTAGATTCCCTCTCCCCCTTCACAATCGCCGCAATGGAGGCATGAGCCCAAATGACATGGTCAGAATATTTCTTCGCCACCCTGTTTAACTCGATGACCTTCTCAGCATTCGGAATGATGCCTGTCCCGCCGTAGAGCAACACATCCTCTGAGTGCAACCCGAGGCACTTCACGCCTGCCTCGTGGTTAAGCTTCATCTCCTGCTCTATCCTATCCATTGGGATGAAGCGCAATGGCCGATGCGTGACAGAACAGAACTTGCAGCCTCTCGGACAGCCCCGCATTATCTCGACCAGCCCGTTTACACTTGGCCGCATTATGCAAGGTATCTCCTCCAGAGTGGGTGAGTCTGCTGGGGACATTTCGACATATTTTGGAAGTGTACCTCCATTGATCGCTTTCTTCACAAGGTCTACGATAATGCGCTCCCCCTCTCCGTCGAAGACGCAGTCAATCCCCCACTGCTTCATGAGATTTTCTCGATGTCGCCATTGCCATGCAGCTGGGCCTCCGGCAATTATCTTCAGGCCTCTCTTCTTTGCCTCAGCTATTGCAGGGTTGTTCATGAAACGCTTGAACGACCTCGCGTTGACCGTCTCTCTTCCGAAAATAGATGCGAATGTGGAGGATGGAGGACCGAACCCGAAGTAATCGTGATGAGATATCAACAGTATTTTTGCATCAACAAGAGCTTCATCGAGCTTCTCTGGCAGTACGACATCTGCCTCATATCCCGCGGATTTTAATTTCGCCTCGATTTTTCTCAGGCCGTAAGGCGCCTGCCAAGGTAGGCCGTTCTTGTCGGCCTTCATTCTTGGAGCGAACAGCTCGAGCCAGACGAACTCTGGGAACACCACTGGAGCAGCCGTCGTGCCGAATCCGAGGAACTCCTTGTGATGATGGTGACTCATGAGAGTCCTGTCAGTGCTCAGCACGATTTCTGGTATTCCAATACCCCCAACCCTGAAGCCTGAGTCGATGAGCAATGAATAACACCAATCTCCACAGTATATAAAAGGTTCTTCAATTGCCTCAGTAGGGGATTCGCCGGCTTGATCTGGCTCATTATTGTCCTCCCCTCAAGGCTTTTCTTGAAGCGATATAAGTCATGAGTCTCTTTTCAGCATCCTTCGCGTTCTCGAGCAATCTGTCAGTCTTTTGTCTGGCGCTATCGCGTATGCGCTTTGTTCGCCGCTCAAGTTCCCTTCTGAAAGGTCTCAGTTCTCTCTCGAGTAAATCTTCAATGCCTCTCTCGAACTTCTGAATGAATCGCTCGTTAGCAGTGTACAGATATTTCCTTCCCTGCTTCTCCCTGATGACAAGATCGTTCCGTTCAAGATCGGCCAGAGCGAGGTTCACGGCGGTCGGACTATAGTCTGTATTCTTGCTCAATTGGTTAAGGGAAAGTGTATTTCCACGAAAGAGTAACGATGAATATATGGAAGCTGCGCAATGTCCGAATCCCAATTTAATCATTATTCGCGAAAGGCGTAATTCGAGATCGTCTAATGTCATCGAACTCACCGAACTCTCAGTTTTTTCTGAGAATAAAGGCATCCGCAGGCAATAAAGATTGTCCCTTCCGATATTTGGCTCAAGGTAGATCCTTTAAAACTTCGAGTAGCGGGGGGTCGATTTGAACGACCGATCTTCAGGTTATGAGCCTGATGGGATTTCCAGACTACCCTACCCCGCTATGAGATGCTCGAGAAGTCTGCCCTTTTTGACAATTCGCTCTCATATCATAAATAGATATAAAAGCTTCCATCGAATTCGATTCTCATCAATTATCCAAGGGCATCGCTCCGGAGCCATCTCAGAAAAATCAGAAGAATTTTCTGATCTTCAGCATATCTTCTAAGGTTGCCTTTATCCTTATTTTCTTTGTGACATAAGCCTTCATGATTCGCAGCTCCCCCTCGGTCAATTTCTCTACCATCTCGGCGCTGGTCTCGATCACTACTTCTGGATTCTCAGCTCCGCCCTCGCGGAGATCGCTTGCCATGCCATTTGAGATCTCAAAATTATAAATCCTGCCATCATCCAATCTTATCTCGACGCGCCGCTGATATCCGATTAATTCTTCCTTCATTTTTTCGTCGCTGGCCGCTTTCTGATTGAATTTCTCAATCGTCTTCCTGATGTATTCTTCGACCATCTCACTTACCTTCTTGGAATTGATCAATTGTGGCGATTGACCGGAGCCTTAACAGCCTCGAACAGGTATCCCAGCTTTTACGAGAGTGGGGAGGCAGAGCGCCAGTTCTCTGAACCCAGGATTCGATGAACCTGATGGTGTTTGGATCAGATGTGTAGCCGCTACCTATGGGCTCACCGATCGCCTCTTCAATCTCGGATATCCTCTCATCTCTTCTGACTTTCGCAATGATTGAAGCAGCGGAGACGACGGGATATGTCTCATCCGCTTTATGTCTCGCGATAAGGTTTACCGGGGATTCGAGTTCGGTCATGATTGTGGTTGCGAATCGATTCTCGTCGATGTCGGCGGCGTCCACATACGCGATCTCGGGTTCGAGCTTCTGGATTATCGAGGCGAACACTTTTGCCTCGAGAGCATTCAGGGTCATCTCGTCTCTGAGTGCGTCAATCTCCATCGCAGAAATCTCGACCACTTCGATATCGTCAGCGACGCGCTCAATTTTTTTGGAGAGATCTATACGCCGGGGTCGCGTTAGACGTTTCGAGTCTTTTACTCCGAATTTTCTGAGGAGATCATCTTTTTGAACGGTGATACCGCATATGACCAATGGGCCAAGGACAGGCCCTCTTCCTGCCTCGTCGATTCCGCATATCATGCCAGTAGTGTTAATCTATTGCATCATAATAATAGTTGGCTATTGCAGGTATCATT
This sequence comes from Thermoplasmata archaeon, assembly GCA_029858465.1. Taxonomy (GTDB): domain Archaea; phylum Thermoplasmatota; class Thermoplasmata; order UBA10834; family DTMW01; genus JAOUEZ01. Next base: position 16,255 of record JAOUEZ010000002.1, read on the forward strand.
CTCATTATCTTTTTGAATCCTTGCCAAAAAGCAGAATATAGATGATATGCTCTATTGAGAGCGATGGCACAGGATTCCTTAATAGGCGGACTGACGTCGGGGATGTCCCCCGAGGTCGTTTCATTTCTTCTGATAATAGGCGTCATCATCGGCCTTATTCTCGTATTTGTCGGCAAAAGAATCTGGAGACCTCTGATGAGCATTGTCGGCGGTTTTTTCGGAGGAATATTCGGATTCGTCTTGGGGTACGCGCTCGGAGGATTCATCGGAGGCCTGATCGGCGCGCCCATCGGCGCCATAATCGGAAGCATGATCTTCGTCGCAATCGCAGAGTTCGCAGTAGCAGTCTTGGCGGGAATCGTTGCATTCGGCCTTGTAACTATCATAACAGGGAACCTGATCATCGGGATAATTGCCGGAATAGGAGTCCTGATATTCACTTCAATATTCATCGAGCAGATAATCGGGATCCTAATGGCGGTGGCCGGCTCGCTCATAGTCGGCGTCTCTCTCATGGGCCTTGGATTGGAAATAGGCCTTGCAGCAATAATCGCATTGGTCCTGATGATAGCGGGATCCATCATCCAGACACTGTTCATTAGAATAAGACCGAAGGGGGCTATTGGGGAACCTCTGCAATCGCCCATTTGCTCCAGGTGCGGGAGAGCATTGATCAACGACTCTGCGAGGAACAGATGGTATTGCCCAGATTGTAACCCAGAGTACATTCCCAAGCCGGTTCAGAACGAGTGATATTTTTCTTAGTAGTAGGTCAATGCTTTTTATCAGAGTCGGAGAATTTGCCAGTCGAATAGATATGGCTCCCAAGGACGTTCAGAACAAGAGGATTGAGAACAGTTTCATGCTGACTCGGGTAGGCATAACAGGCCTGAAAAAGCCGATCACTGTTGCCAGGCATGGCCATAAAATACAGCTGGTAACCGACATTGACGCGTTCGTCGACCTACCCGCGACCCAGAAAGGGTCCCATATGTCAAGGAATGTAGAGGTTATAACAGAACTCATCGAGAGCTCCGTATCAGGCAAAGTCCCTTCTCTTGAGGAGCTAGGAATAAAGATTTGCGACAACCTGCTGAGCAGGCATGAGTACGCATCATATGCTGAGGTTCACATCTCGGCCGATTATTTTCTCGAGAGACGAACATTCAGCGGGAAGAAGACGGTCGAGGCCTACAAACTGCTGGCAAGATCCACGGCGAGAAAGAACGGCGAGCACAGGAGAATGATCGGCGTTGAGGTCAGCGGTATGACCGCATGCCCTTGCGCTATGGAGACTACGAAGCATCTTCTCGAAAAACAGTTCCCGTCCTATTCGAGTTCTCAACACTCGGACATACCGACAATCACCCACAACCAGAGAAATCGAACCCAGCTTTTGATGGAGGTGCCGAAGGGTGCGGATGTGGAGGCGGACGATCTGATAATGATAGTGGAGTCGTCCCTATCCAGCCCAAGCTTCGGCATATTGAAGAGGGAGGACGAAGCGAGAATTGTGATTGACGCTCACAATAATCCTAAATTCGTAGAGGATGTCGTGCGAGAAATCCTTGCGAAGATCCTTGAGAAATACCAGAGGCTTCCGGATGACGTCCATATTACAGTGAGGAGTGAATCTGAAGAATCAATCCATAAGCACAACGCATTCGCCGAGAGGGTGACGACTCTGGGCGATCTGCGCAATAAGCGGTAGTCCGCGGTGATGGTATGTCAGATCGAATCAGCGCGATCGCGATAGACATTGATGGCACTCTCACCGATTATTCTAAGAAAGTCTCGTGTGCAGCGATCGAAGCGCTCAGGAGACAGGTCGAGAAGGGGGTGACGGTCATGCTTGTGACAGGAAATGTCCTGCCTATAGCATACGCCCTGAGACATTATCTTGGAATGAACGGCCCTGTGATCGCAGAAAATGGGGGAATTGTCTGCCAGGGGGAGACCGTGATATCTCTCAGCTCCAAAGAGGAGCCACAGAAGGCGTTCGATCATCTCTCGAAGCAGATGAAGGTCGAGAGAATCTTCAGCGACCGTTGGAGGGAGACGGAGATCGCCATTAGGTCGGACTATGACATCGAACTCATCAAAAAGCAGCTCGTTGGATTCGACGTCAAGGTGCTGACGACGGGATGGGCGCATCATATCATGCATAAGGACACTGATAAAGCGGTGGGACTCGAATATGTATGCAAGAATTGGCTGAAAATCGATCTCGATCGAGTCGCTGCAATCGGCGATTCTGACAATGATGTCAAAATGATAGAGAGGGCTGGTTTCGGCATTACGCTCGCGAACGGGAGCGAAAAATGCAAGGAGAAGGCGGATTTCATATCTCCGAGCCCTCACGGAGAAGGCATAATAGAGGCGCTCAGATGGCTCGGTCTTGAGATATAAGAATCACAGCAGCTTCTTCGCATCCTCTGTTGAGACATTTATCGCCTTAAGCAGGTATTGAAGGGCCTTTTTCTTTATGTTCTCCTCTTTCTTCTGGATTACCTCTTTCATCTTGTCGTCCAGATCCTTGCCTTCTACGAATGCGCGCATGGAGGACGGCCCGCGAATAGCATATTCGACCCCGAACTCCGAGTAATAGTATGGGGCATTGTCCGAGTCGTTCTCTGCAGCTTTATTATAAGCGCCCTCGGCCTCGTCGAATTTTCCCTGCTCGATCAGGTAAACAGCATAGCTGCTCCAATACATCGGGTTTTTTGAATCGATGCTCAACGCTTTCTTATAACAGGCTATGATCTCGTCCGGCGACATGCTGGAATCGGCAATTCCCGCTTCCGCCTTCCCGAAATACGCATCTGCAGAGCTGGGATTGGACTTGATTATCTTGTTGAATTTCTTCACCGCGCCAGAGAAATCGCCCGAGGCCATCAGTTCCTGAGCTTCCATGATCTCATCTTCGAGTGTGGGCATCTGCTCACCGTTCTCCATAATGGATAGCAGCCTTACGCTGCAGTGGTTCCATATTAATCGTATATGATAATCCTTTCCAAAATTGACATGTCCTCTACAGCATTGGTTATCTATCATAGAATTCTATTTAGATGAGTGTTCGATTCTGAGCATAGCAGGTCGGTGTAGAAATGTTCCCCGGAGGACGAGTCAATCCGAGGCAAATGAAGGCGATGATGAAGCGCATGGGAATATCCCAGGAAGACATCGAAGATGTGGAGGAAATAGTCATCAAGACGAAGAGCAAGGAATTGATCTTCCACGAGGCGATTGTCAGCGTGATGACTGTCCAAGGTCAGAAAACCTACCAGATAGTCGGTGAGCCCGAGATAAGAGAGAGAGCCGTAGAGCCGGCGAAGAAGGAGAGCCCAGATGAGGATGTAGTTCTCGTGATGGAGCAGACAGGGGTTTCAAGAGAGGAGGCGGCCAAAGTCTTGGAGGAATGCGGCGGTCAACCTGCTGAGGCGATACTTAAAATAATGTCTTCCAGAGGTTGATATGCGAATTTTACGAAGTTCGATTCTTCTGCTGGCTCAGCTCGGATACTAATCCGAGTGCCTTCCTCATCTCTTCCTTATCATAACCTATCAGGATCTTCCCGTATATGTCGAGGACGGGGACTCCGAGCTGCCCTGATTTCTCCACAAGCTCGATTGCGGCCTCTCTGTCGACTGAGACATCTACCTCGGTGAATTCGATCTTATGGTTCTGCAGGAAATGTTTGACCTTATCGCAGAAAAAGCAGTCCGGCGTGGAATAGAGCTTGACTTTGGGCATCCTCTCACAACCTGAGGTTCGATCCGCTGGTCGATTGACCCGATTACCGTCTGTGGACAGTAAATATTTTTGGTTGTGCTCCCAAGGGATTTCAAATATATTTTGCACAGGCTTTTATAAGAAGAGATATTACGCCACCCCATAAGTCCTCAGGGTGAGGAAATAAATGAGACTCAGCGAAATGAAAGCCAAATGCAGGAAATGCGGCAAGGAGCTGAAGGCAGACAGCAAGGATGACGACTTCGTATCATTCTATTGCATCAACTGTGGTATCTATACGAACAGACCTGTTGAGGAATTCAAGGAAGAGGAGAAGCCGCCTGAGCCGCCCCAGAAGCCGGAAGAGGACAAGAGTTGATTTCTTCGGCAATCGGAAAAGAACAAAAACCCTCCCCCCGGGAAATCGGCCGCACATTTTATATTTTGAAGCTGTCAAATCATCTAAAAGAATATTAGAATTTCATGAATCTGTTGATGAACGTCGATGCAGTCATTCCTCTTAAAAAGGAATAAATACGGAATCGGGCATCATATCGCCACCACTGGCAATCCAGCGGTTCAATGCCCCGGTAGTGTAGTGGCCTATCATCCAAGCCTGTCGAGTTTGGGACTCGGGTCCGAATCCCGACCGGGGCGCTCGTATTTTTACCCCCAATCGTCAACAAATGATCTTGAGGAATGATAGACCAATTGTCAAATCATCAATCGATTCGCTTTCCTATAATTATGAGCTTTTGGAGAGAGAGGCCCTTTCAGGCCGTGCTCGGAGAGGCATCTGTACACCCCGATCATCTCTCTCCGATGAGCTATCAACATCGGGGAAAATCATTCTTGACACAGACAGTAAAAAAGATCATCTTACCATAATCATCTAAGAGGTTCGCCACATTTGTCGCAGGTGCTGCAATCCCATGAAATCTTCGTTCCGCAGGATTTGCACACCCACATCTGGCGATTCTTTTCAAGCCATTGGTCTGTCCCACCTGCATTCAACCTTTCGAGGCTCTGCCTGAGATCGATTCCCGAAGATTCGAGACACATATGGTATGTTTTCTCGAACCGCTCGCAATTCTCAAGCTGATATCGATCGCAATCGAAGCAGGAGGAGATATTCTTCGAATTCAGACATACTACTATCTTGCATTTGCTACCGACACACTCAGGTGTTAGATCGTTGCATCCTTTGCAGCCAGATTTGTCTAAGTCGACGCCCCATTCTTCGGACACCTTATGCTTGAGTTCTTCACTTAAAGAATCGGATAAATAAATCGGGCAAGCGCCACAGTAGAGTCCGCACCGTCCGATCAGAGCATTGTCGGAATCTTTGGGCATGCTTCCGATTACCATCTCATGCGAGTTAAACTCTTCGGAGGCTTTCACCCCGCGCATTGAGAAGTTCATTTTTCTGTCAATATGCCCGACCTTGCAACGATATTTTCAAGGCTCAAAAGGGTTTTAATTTCATACATACGGTCAAAAAATGATAAATATGGCAGTAACCGATATCTCCCCGGTGATTCGATGTCGATTGTGTTCGGAACCCTTGGCCATCGTCCTCAGTCGTTGATTCCTTCCATAAAAGCCACCGAAAATGTGGAAAGAGTCGTGTTCTATTTCGGCGGGGACGCCGAGGCTGCAAAGGCAAAAGATGAGGTTGTGGATTTCTGTAAAAGACTTCGCATTCCTGTGGACGCGATAGAGCTACCAGACGTCTTTGATCTGATGGGGATTGCGAAGAGAATAAGGTCAGACATAAAGGATTGGAAGCGCCGAGGCATAAAAATCGCAATTTTCAATATCGCCGGCGGCACGCGACCGACATCATCTGCAGCACTGCTATCCTGCATCCTCGAAGGGGTGCCGACAGTTTACGTCCATGATGTCACATACGAAGAAATATCCTTGCCATTGCTCGAGATAGAATACACTAAGATACTGTCACATAAGGAGCGAAAAATCCTCGAGATAATCAGGAAGGCGCAACAGAAGAAACCGCTCTCAGAGGTAGAACTGGCAAATCAATTCGGTGTCACAAAGGCGACCATGAATTATCATGTGAAACAACTCGTGAGGAAGGGCGCAATCACATTGTCCAATGACCCTGAGGACACGAGAAGAAAGCTTGTAAGAATAGCACCGACGGTGGAGTTGCTGCTCGGAGATTGATCATGAAGATCCTCATAACGACCTTTGGTCCGAACCAGGAAAATACATTCGCAGCGATGCGGGCATTGCCCTACGAAAAGCTGGTGCTGGTTCTCTCAGAGGATGCCTTAGCAAGCCCGGCCTACCATAAGATGGAAGAGATAGAGAAGATATCAAAAGTGCCCATTGAAACAATCGTCGTAGATGAATTCGACCTGAAGGATTGCTTCAGGGAAATCGTCGAGTATGTTCTCAAATTGGAACTGGAAAAAAAGAAGAAGCAAAAATACCAGATATCAATCAATATCAGTGGCGGGTCCAAAATCATGGGAGATGCCGCACTGCTTGCGGCGTTCCAGCTTGGCATAAAGGCATATTATTGCGACAAGGACCATGTAATCAATTTACCCGTGATAACGGGGGTATCCATGCGGAACAGACTTACCGATTCGCAGGTAATGGTGCTAAAGGAAATCGGAATGAGAGATACGGTCGACGATATAGCGAGAAAGCTCGGGCCGTCGCTAACCGAAGACACCATTAGAAAATCTCTGAGAAATTTACGCAAGATGGGCGTGATTAGGACTGTGCCCGGCGATGGAAAAATCGAGGTCGAATTGACCGAGCCCGGCATATTGATTCTCGAGACGATAAATAGGTTTGACAGAGGGCATTGAGCCCTCTTACTGTTTCAGGGTGATTTTCCCGGAATGACAGGGGGCATCGGCGGTCCCATCGGCGGTGCAGGCGGAGGCGTGGCCTGATGCTGCGGTTGCAGAGGCTCCATTGCGCGGGTTGCCGGCATCCGTCCGCCGCCCCTTCGCCTCAATATGAGCGTCGTGGCCACGATTGCGATTATTAGCGCTGAGAGTCCTCCTCCAATGATGATCATAGTGATTAACGCGTCACTAGAAGCAGCATACAAATAGGATTTAAGTTGCATGTCGCCCCCGAGGAATTGACTGGATTCGCTCCCCTCGATCTTGACGTAATTGCCAACCTTCTCGGAATAATAGACATGGTAAGGCATCCCGTTGTTCTCCGTGACCTTGATCTTATAGCAATCAAATGTTCCCGCAGGAACGGTAACGGGAACATTCTCGGCTAATACTCTCATTTCAACGTTGACGTTCATATCCGAAGATGGTAGAGAGCTGTTGCCCACAATAGGCATGTCGATCCAGCCGGAATATGAGGCAAGAGAGCTGCTATCGACAGCCGACCCTACGGTCAGGTTGTCGTTCCCAACATACACATCGATTGGTGGGGTGTTCTCTGTAATCAATCCCATGCCGATCTGCAGGATCAATCCTCCAGAGCCGACCTCCATATCGAAGACATAACTGTTGAACAAGGTGCTGAAGTTGGATTCCACGTGCTTCTCGATACCATTGATCTCGAATTCACCGTTGTCAAACATGCCGGTCATTGAGAATGTACCGTTGCCAATCACTTTGCAGACCAGGATGGAGGTGCTTGTGCCACCAATCGTCTGAGTTGTCCTGCTCTCGACGGATATTTTCATTGAGCCTTGGATTGTGATATTCTCCACTTCCGCCGAAATAGCGTATTCCCAAAAATCACCGATCCTTATCGCAGCATCCTTCGCTGACGCAGCGTTTGAGAACGCGAGGATACTGACCAGGATGATGGAAACAATCAACGTAACTATCTTTTTCGTCATGGTGTGCACCTTTTCATCTTGATATGTTATCGCCCAGAGGGATATATCTTAATTTTGAACGATATTCTGGACTGAGAGTGGTCATCGAGAGAATATATATTCGCAAATTGCTTTAGCGAGACAGGAAAAAGAAAAGATGGGAGATTTCATTTGAAAATCTACATCACGATGACTGGTATGAGCAGATGGGCTGAGATCAACAGCCTGTGGGCCGCGATAAGACATCACGAATTCGTGCCCGAGAAGATCTATCTGTTCAAGACACAGGCTAGGAATTCCGATGCCGAGATATTGGTCAAATGCTTCAACATCCTGCTCGAGAATTACGGCGCGAAGAATGTGCCGATAGAGGAGATCCAGATTGTAGAGGGAGATTTCGCCCAGTCGGGAAAGAAAGTGCTTGAGGTCTTGGAGAAGGAAAAATCCCACGGCAATGAAATCGCAATCGACATAACTCCTGGGAGAAGAGCAGTGATGTCCTCGGCGCTCATGGCCGCCTGGAAGCATGAGATAGATCACATATTCTACCTATATCTCGATGATTTCCGGAAGCCCGATAACCCGTATCCTTTGATTCCGTTCCATTTCCAGCACTTTGTTGACCTCAAGAAGGAGGTATGGCGCTGAGAGATCTGATCGTTAAACGCACTGAGATGAATGTCTTTCTAAACCATCTCAAGGACCTTGAGAAGCGGCATATATGGATCAATTATCCGTTATTTGACCTGCCGCTCTTCAAGCTCGATCTCGATGAGCCGTCAATGTCGAACATCGTCACTCAGGATGAATTCGAAACGGAGCGGTTGAGAAGAAAACCGTACGGCAAGGAGCAATTGGCTGCAAATCTGCCCTTCTACAACGACCTAAGGAACTGCTTTCTATCTTCCGGCGTCGACACATACGCGAACGAGAAGAAGGTGCTCGCGAGATTGAAGGAGCTGACCGAGGAGTTGAAAGATCCGAACAGGCGCCCCAGACCGCTCTTCATCGCCCTCGACACGAACATATTTTATGCGAGGTTTCTCTCGAGACACCTTCAGGCATATGACGAGTACGGCAGACCGATGTTGAAGGCGGAGGGGCTCAGATACGCCATCTCGGAGATGGTGCAGCAGGAGATAGATTTCCAAATAGTCGAGAAATTCCGAAGCGAAGACATCAGAGAAATGAAGCGCAGCCTCGCAGGAGATCATTATCTGGACGAGTTCTATAATGCAAGCGGCAGGAAAGCAAGGCTCGCGAAGCTCGCGCTCGCGGAGCTGATATACGCCTTCACCGAGCTGAGGGCGGTAAGGATAAAGGGCAGTTTGCAGGGCAATGACTACAGCAGGAATGATATCCAGATAGCCCAATCATACAAGGAATACAGCAGAAGGATGGATTATGACGTCCTCCTGCTCACTGCCGATGAGGATATGGTATATCATGCGACCAATGCGGAACTTATGGCCATCCAGCTCATAATCGGTTCGGGTATGTCTCCACAGAAGGATTTGGATCCATGGTCTTTGCAGGACCTGTTGCACGATCTGGCCGTCGCCTTCGGTGTCATCGAATTGACAGGCATGGGCGTCGCCTTGCTCGGAGAATGGGGAGGAAAATCTAGCGAGGATTACGGTGAGGAAAGGATCAAGATCAGGTTCAATGACGAGAAATTAGCTCAGAGCATCGAGAAAGAGCTGGAGCTCTGCAGGAAAATATGCGAGACACTCGGCTGCAAGACTTGATCGACATCACAGCTCGGACTCGAATTTTCTCGGTTTGACGGAGGATAGATAGCCGATCAACGGAAGGATTATCGACACCGCAATAAAGCCGATTAGTCCGAAAGTCGCATCCTGGACTATGATGCTCCCCTGGGCATATAGGACTCCTAGAACGATGAATCGCATTACGCATTCCGAAAGTCCGACAGCGACCCCCGCTCTTCTTCCACCGTTGAAGGATGATATCAATATCAACGCAATCGCTGCAGCGAGGAATCCGAGGGAGATCCAATCAATCCCGATGAACTCAGAAGATTGCAGGAAAACACCAGGCACCGTAAAGATGGCCAGAGCAGCGCCGATTACGATCAGCATCGATATGAAGCCGATCCCGAAGCCGTAGACTCTAAGATAGCTACTTGCGACGGATCTTGCTGATCCGAATGATTCGATCGCCTTTTTCGGTGATTCGCCCTGAGATACCCTCTCCGACAGATGGGAATTGACCTCCATTACGACGTCCTTCCGTTTTTTGCGGTCCATCCAGTAAAGTCTTCTTTCGAGCGAAGAAAGATAGGCACTAATCTCATCGTTCATTTCTTTACACCTCTCAGGATGCCCTCTGCACTTTGAACCATTTCTTTCCAGACGACTGTTGCCTCTGTCAGGACAGCTTTTCCTTTCTCGGTTATCCGATAATACCTTCGCGGTATACCGGATTCCCTCTCGACCCATTCGCTTTTCAGATATCCTCTCTCTTCCAGACGTCTCAGGGCAGGATAGAGTGTTCCCTCCTTCAAATCAAAGAATCCGCCGGACATCTCGCTCAATTCATTTATGATCTGAAGGCCGTACTTACTGCCCTGGGTCAATAAAGCGAGTAGGCAGAGCTGAATCGAGCCTCGTTTCAGCTCCGCTACCCATTCAATAGATACCTTTGGCATGCTCCTGCCTGAAATCCCTTGGCGCCTATTGTTCTTTTCCACCCTGACGGGGAGGATATGGTGGCTGCATTGGAGAATTGCCCGGCTGCTGAGGGTGGACAGGTTTAGAAGGCTGCCAAGGGATGTTGTGGGAGACTTTCCCTGTTGATTTGACTTTCTCGTTCTTTTTCTTGAGGAATATCCCGAGGGCTATTGCCAACGCGATTCCGACGATGACCGCGATCAACTGTCCGATGACAAGGATCTTCGCGAACGGGTTGGTCGACTCGGAAATAGTCAAAGTTGTCGCGGTAGATTGGAACAGCGGATCGTGGAATATCTCATCCCCCGCGGGATAAATGAAAGCCGTCCTGACCATGAAACCTGCATAGAGATGCCCGTTGCTTGTGAAACCGAAAGTCCCTCCATTCTGCACTTGGAAGACCATCTCCTTCTCAACTCCGTCAACCTCGACAGTGTTGACCCAGGATAGGTTTCCAAATCTCTCCCATGTATCCTGGAACCTTAGCGTGTCCCTTGCCAAGACGGGTGCAACTGGTCCGTTGCCGTTATCATTTGCCACTGGAGTGCCGTTCATCTCGCAGCGCATGCTGTAGATTCTGGCCCTGAGCTGTTCCGCAACAGCTCCCTGAGCATGAATCCCTGCAATCAGCCCCATTTCCACTGCGAGCTTAGACTCGTTTGACGCGAAATCCCAGCCCGAAATATAGTGATCGTACTTGATCGAGCCGTTAAGGACATCCGCCGTATAGTTGCGATAGCCGGCAAATGTATGGTTCTTTACCTGTCCGTCGCTGACAGTTATATTGAACCACGGGACCATCTCAACGGTCTTCATCTCCCTCTCGAACCTGAGGTGTATGCTGAAGGTTATCTGATCGACAACGCCGTCGGCGGGTATCGCCTTTCTCGGCATCTGGAAAAGCGCAGCCATTGGCCATACCCATGTATACGACACATTCTTCGCTGTAAGGTCGAAGTCAACTGTCGTGACATTCTCGCCATTGCTTACGTCCAGATTCTCCATAGCCCATGGGATAGTGAGAGAGGCCGTCTTGACAGGCTTGTCCGCGAGTCCGGTCGTATTACTCAACCATCTAAGATCAAACAGGGAGTCGTTGTCCTTATCGATGAACTCAACAATCGAAACGAGCTTCGCGGCGTAGACGAGATTTATCGGGATGCCCTGCATCCTGAGAAGTTCTCCGTTCTCGCCATAAACATCAGCGCCGCCGATGTATCGTCTCTGTTCTGTTAGAATAATGATTTCATTCGGGTTCTCTTCGGTCCCATATATTACTCCATATATCACATCGCCCGCTTTCACTGCTATCCAATCGCCGCCGCCCATCCTCGTCGTCGTCCCTGTGAGGACATCGACTGATAGATCACGATCTTGGACAATGTCATCCGCTGCAGCGATTGCTGGCGTTACGAACATCATAACTGCCAAAGCAATCACGGCAATCATTGCGCTTTTTCCTGGCATGATTCTTTTCACGCTCCCGACCCATTTGGTCGCTATATACATAGTGATGCTATGTATTGTGCGGTATATAATACTTCGTTTCCGGATGCGATAAATAGAGAGAAAAACGAAAGAAAAATGGAATAAATCAAAGATATTTTTCAGGGTTCTTATCGAACACCTTTTTGCAACCGGGCGCGCAGAAGTAGTATGTCTTGCCCTTGTAATCGGATTTACCAGCTGCTTTTGCTGGCTCCACCTTCAT